>JBKJNL010000276.1:0-2770 GCA_046593615.1 Myxococcota bacterium
GTCGGCTTCTCCGTCGGCAACGACGGCGTCGTCCCCGCCCACGAGCTCACGCGGCTCTTCGATCCGTTCGCCCAGGGGTCGGCGCACCCCGGCGACGGCCAACGGCCGCGATCGCCGGGTCTCGGCCTCGGCCTGTTCATCGTCGACCAGATTGTGCGCGCCCACGGCGGCACCACGGAGGCCGTCTCCAAAGACGGCCAAACGAAGTTCGGCTTCTCGGTCCCGCGGCACCGCGCGGGCCAGTCTGCGCCGGCGCCGCTGTCGTTGTCGCTGGGGCCGGCGCCTGCGGCCCCGACGCAGGGTCCGACGCCGGGTCCGACGCCGGGCCCGATGCCGGGGCCGCCGCCGGGGCCGCCACCGACCCCTGTGCCGTGACGGTCGCTGTCACCGCGAATGCACGGCGGGCTGCTCTTTGATGGTGCGTTGTTTCGGGCGCACTCCGCCGCAGGGCCGCGCGCAAATGGCCGGTGGTGGCGACGAACAACACACCAAAACGAAGACGCCGCCGAGGAGACCTGCTCCGCGGCGGCGTCTTTTGTTCTCTTCTGAAAGAAGAGGTCAGCCGGTCATTTCTGGATGCTGATGAGCTCGACGTCGAACACCAGCATGCCGGCCGGAGCGCCGGGGCGCGAGGGCGTCTCGCCATAGGCGAGGTCGGCGGGGATCCAGAAGCGGTAGGTGTCGCCGACGCTCATGAGCGCGACGCCTTCGGTCCAACCTTTGATGACGCCGTTGAGCGGGAACTTGGTGGTCTGGCCGCGCTTGTGGCTGGTGTCGAACAGCTTGCCGTCGAGCGTCCAGCCCGCGTAGTGGACTTCGACGGTGTCGGTGGGCTTGGGCTTCTCGCCGCCCGGCCCCTGCTTGATGACCCGCCAGGCGAGGCCCGACTTGGTCTTGGTCGCCGTCTTCGGCACGGCGGCCACGTCTTCGGGCGTCTTGGGCAGCGCGTGCACCTTGAGGAGCTCGACGTCGAACACCAGCATGCCCGCGGGCTTGCCGGGGCGGCCCTTGTAGGCGTGCTCTTCGGGGATCCACAGGCGACGCTGCTCGCCCTCGCCCATGAGCTGCAGACCTTCGGTCCAGCCGGCGATGACGCCGTTGAGCGGGAACTTCGCGGGCTTGCCGCGCTTGACCGACGAGTCGAACATCTTTCCGTCGGTGGTCCAGCCTGTGTAATGGACCTCGACGACGTCTTCGGCGGTGGGCTTCACGCCGCCGGCGGTGGGGGGCTTGAGCGTCTTTGTGGCCAGGCCCGAGGCGGTCTTCTGCGCATCGGCGGGGGGAGCGGCGACGTCGGGCGGCGCCGGGATGTCGTTTTCGTTCTTGATCATGGGCTTCTCGATGGGCTTGGCGGTCTCGGTCTTCGGCTCTTCTTTGGGCGCCGCCGGCTGGCACGCGCCGGCGAGCAGAACCGAAAGAGAGCCAGAAAGCGAGACGGCGACGACGACGGCGAGGGAAGAGCGCTTCAACATGGCAGCCGGGCTACGCCCTCCCCGGCACGGTGACAAGGGAGCTGCGTGGTAGCGTCGCGACGTCGTGACGAGTGTCGGAGGGTCGATGCCAGCGTGGTTCGTGGATCTGGGGCGGGTGGTCGGTGGCCTGGTCGTCTTTGCCCTGTGCGCCCTGTTCTCGTCGGTGGCGCTGGCACCTTGCTATTATTTGTTCACAGTGATTCAGGATCACTTCAGTGTGTTTATGGCCGTGGTGTCGACGCCATTTCTCTATTTCGTCTGGGGCTGCACATATTGCCTGTGTTGTGTCCTGTTCAAGCTGGCCATCTTCTATCATCCCAAAGAGGGTGAGTGGTCGCTGTTCTCGTGGTCGGTCATCGGGTGGGGCACCACGGGGGCGGTCACCAACTTCGCCAATGAGATGTTTTTGAAGCACTTCAAGGGCACCGCGATGCTCAATCTCTGGTACCGCGCACTGGGTGCGAAAATTGGCCGGCGGGTCACGCTGAACTCGGTGCTCATTTTTGATTGGAACCTGGTGACCATCGAAGACGACGTCGTCATCGGCGGCGACTGCGTGGTCATGGCCCACTCGCTCGAGGGCGGAAAAATGCGCATGCGTCCGGTGCGCATCGGCAAGAGCGCGATGGTCGGCGGCAACGCAAAGGTGATGCCGGGCTGCGTGCTGGGCGAACGGGCGATCCTGGGCGCGTCGTCGCTGTTGACCAAGGGCACGGTCATCCCCGACCACCAGATGTGGGGCGGCATCCCGGCCAAATTCCTCAAAGACCGCGGCGCCGGCAAAGACGACACGGGCCTGGTTTCGTCGTCGCCCTCGTCGTCGTCGCCGCCGAGCCGGTGATGGCCACCTGATGGGCCCGGGAAGCGGACCGGCCCGCCGCCGGTTCCGCCGCCACGCTCTCCCGCTTGAGGTGCAACCGGTGTCGCGCGCCTCTGTCCTTGCCGCGCTGGCCGCGATCGTCGCTCTGATGGCGCCGCTGTTGCCGTGGCTGGTCGGCCGCTCCGGTGACCCCGAGGCCTTTGGCGGTTTGTGCGTTCAGCTGGCCGCCGTCGTCGTCGGCGTCGTCGTCCTGCGGCGGCCGTCACCGTCGTCACCGCCGTCGTCGTCCTCACCGAGAACGTTGTCGTCGCGCTCGCGCTGGCTGTCGTCGCTGCTTCCGCCCGGCCGTCTGTCGCTCGTCATCGGCGCCGTCTTGCTGTTCGCTGGTCTCGCGGCCGGCGTGCGGCTGGTGCAGATGGCGGGCGTGCTGTGCCTGGCCCACGCCGTCGTCGGCGTCGTCGCCCCGGCGCGCGCGTCC
>JBKJNL010000329.1:0-10353 GCA_046593615.1 Myxococcota bacterium
GCCAGCGTCACGCCGAGGGGTGCGAGGCGCTCGCGGAACACCTCGAGGGGTGCCGGCGCCGGTGAGCGCGGCCCGCCCGTCGAACCCGGCGTCAACAGTGGCGGGGCCGCCGGCGTCGGGCCGTTGCCGGTGGGCTCGCCGCAGCCGGTGAGGTGGCCAACGACGACGCCGGCGACGCCGCGCAGCACGCCGGCCTGCAGCAGCTGCGTGAGCATGCGGTCGAGGCGGTAGGGGCGCTCGCCGATCTCCTCGAGCACCACGAGGTGGCCGCTGAGGTCGGGCTGCAGCGGCGTGCCGCACAGCGCCGCCAGCACGCACAGGTTGCCGACGAAGAGCGGGGCGTCGACGTCGCCGCGGTCTTGCAGGAGCGTCAAGGTCGGCAGCGGCAACCCGCGGCCGCCGCGCACGACGCTGTCGACATGGACGACGCTGTCGGTGGTCTCGGTGGCGATGGAGGTCGCCAGCGGTCCGTGCACGCCGCGGGTCAAGCGCCCCTCTTTCAAGAGCAGCGCGAACAGCGCCGTGACGTCGGAGAAACCGACGATGAGCGGCAGGCGCTCGGGCAGCCGCAGGCGCTCGACGATGCGGGTCAAGCCGTAGCCGCCGCGGGCCAACCAGACGACGTCGACGTCGCTGTCGAGGGCGGCTTGCAGGTGGGCGGTGCGCTCGTCGTCGCTGCCGTTCAGGTAGGCATGGCTGCCCTGCAACGCGCTCTGCACCGAGGCTTCGTCGACGTCGAAGCCGCAGAAGCGCAGACGCTCGACGCCGTGGCCGAGCTTCTCGGGGACAAACGGGGACGAGGCCCCGACGATGGTCACTCTGGGAGGGTCACGCACCGCGCAGGGCTAGCGGAGGACGAGAGGAATTTCGAGGTCGGCAGGCTCGGTGGGCGGTGCAAATTTCCAGCGCCGGGCCGCCTTTGACAGGCAGCCGCCGAGGCCGCTGGCGGCGGTGACGGCGTCGTTGACCTTGGCGCGCTCGACGACGCCCTTGGTGGTGATCGACAGGGTCATGCGCAGCTTGGCGGGGATGTCTTCGTTGTGCTTCATGGCCGCGTCGACGCAGTCCTGGATCGCGGGCTGTCCTTCGCGCACGACCTTGCCGGCGTTCTCGGCGTCGATGGTGGTGCCGGCGACGTCGGGGGTCTCGATGCGGGCCCTGGGGCCCGTGGGGCCGGCCTTGCCGCCGCCGAGGCGCTTGTTGATCTCTTCAGAGCTCAGTCCCGAGCCGACGTTGGCGAAGCCGTTTTCGTCGATGCCGCCGGCGGCGCGGCCGATGCCGCCGCTGCCTGCGCCGGCTTCGCCGCCGGTGCCAAAGGCGCCGTTGAGGTCGCTGTCGGAGACGCCGCCGCCGCTGGCCACCTGCCGGGCCTTTCTGCGCTTGGCGATCTTGGCGGTCTCTTGCTTGACGCACTCGGCGGGGTTCGGCTGAAGCTTGCAGCGGATCGTCGGGTCGGCCTCGGCATCGCCCCAGGCGGCACCTTCGTCGATGGGCTCGGCCTTGATGCCCGTCGACACCGCGACGGCGTTCACCACCGACTTCAGGCCGAGGATGTCGAGCTGGTAGTCGACGACGCACAACAAGATGACGCCGAGGACAATCGCCAGGGCGGCGCCGGCGTAGACCTTTTGCTTGGCAGCGCGGTTGTGCAGGCCGGCCTGCATGATGAACACCCGCGTCGACTCGCGAGGGGCGTTGTCGCCACCGGTGGGTCCGGTCTGGATGGCCGCGAACGGATCGTGGGTCACCGGCCCGAGGTTCGACGCCGACGAATGCTGGTGTTGCTGCTGCTGCTGGCCCTGGCGCTGGGCGCGAGCGGCCTCGAAGTTGACGATCTCGGCGCCATCTTCTGACGGTGGCGGCGGCGGCCCACGGCGCGGCGCGGGTGGCTCGGCGAGCAGTGCCGCGAACTCGGGCAGGTCTTTGATGCGCGTCCACGACGGCATCTGGTCGTGCCAGAGGTAGGTCCGCTCGGTGATCTTTCCCTCGCGGTACAGGCGCGCGATGTCGCCGGAGTTCGCCGGGCCGTGCTGCTTGCCCTTGATGGCGACGTACCACTCGTACTCGCGATCGGGGTCGGGCGCCGGCTGCAGCTGCGCCGCCTGTCGCTGCGGCTGCGGCGGCATCGACAGCGACGGATTCGACGACGACATCATCGGCGACGACGACGACGCAGACGACGACGACGACACCGACGACGACACGCCGCTGCTTTGTTGCAATGCCGCCATGGCCGCTTCGCGCTGCTGGGGAACCGCGTAGCCCGAGGCCTCGCCCTGAACGGTGGGCAGCTGTTCGCGCACGACGATGATGTTGCCGCACGTCTTGCAGCGGATCTTGAGGACCTTGCCCTTCACCTTCTCGTCGCCGATCGAGTAGCGGGTCTGGCAGCGTTCGCAGGAGAACTTCATCGTGACCCCGGGGGTGGCCGACCATACCAACGCCCGCCGACGCCGGTCGATCTTCAGCAAAACTCCGGGAAATCGTCACACGACGGCGATGACGACGACGACCGCGTTGCCTGGTCAGGTCGCTGGCGTGGCGCGAGCCGAGAACCATCCGTTGCGCACGATGGTTGACATTGATGTCAATCACGCCGAGCTTCGGCCCATGCACGACGACCTCCACGACGACGAGCTGCGCGCCTTTCGCGTCTCCTTCCAGAAGTTCATCCAGACCGAGCTGGCGCCACACCACGATCGCTGGAGCGAAGCCGGTGTCGTCGACCGAGCCGCCTTTGCAAAGGCCGGCGCCCAGGGCTTCTTGTGCATCACACAGAGCCCCGACTACGGCGGCCTCGGCCTCGACTTCCGCTACGCCGCCGTGGTCGCCGAAGAGCTGGCGTCGTCGCAGTGCTCTGACGTGTTCTTCTCGCTGCACTCGGACATCGTCGCGCCCTACATCGAGCACAACGGCAGCGCGGCGCAGAAGCAGAAGTGGTTGCCGGGCATGGCCGACGGCTCGCTCATCGGCGCCATTGCCATGACCGAGCCGGGCACCGGCAGCGACCTGCAGGCCATCGCGACCCGGGCCGTCGACGACGGCGACCACTGGATCATCAACGGCAGCAAGACGTTCATCTCCAACGGGCTCTTGTGCGACCTGGTGATCGTCGCCGTGCAGTGCGTCGACCAGAGCGGCGCCCCGTCGGGAGGAGCAGGTGGGTCGGGCTGGCAGAACATGAGCCTGATCGTCGTCGAGAAAGATGCGCCCGGCTTCGTGCGCGGCAAGCAGCTGAAGAAGATCGGGCTGTCGGCGCAAGACACCACCGAGATGCATTTCGAAGACTGCCGTGTCCCGAAAAGCAACATCTTGGGAGAGCAGGGTCAGGGCTTCGTTTATTTGATGCAGGAGTTGGCGCGCGAGCGGATGGTCGTCGCGGTCGGCTGCGTCGCCGGCGCCCGCGCCGCCCTGAAGCTGACGATCGACTATGTCAATGATCGCAAGGCTTTTGGCAAACCACTGTCGAAGCAGCAGAACACGCGCTTCAAGGTCGCCGAGATGCTCACCGAGGTCGAGCTCGGTGAGGCCTTTGTCGATCGCTGCATCCTCGAGCTGCAGAAAGGTGAGCTGTCGCCGGCAAAGGCGTCGATGGCGAAGTACTGGACCAGCGAGATGCTCGGCCGCGTCGTCGACGAGTGCCTGCAGCTGCACGGTGGCTACGGCTACATGCAGGAGTACCCGATCGCCCGGGCCTGGCTCGATGCCCGCGTGCAGCGCATCTACGCCGGCACGACGGAGATCATGAAGGAGATCATCGCCCGCTCGGTGCTGTGATTGCCGAGCGTCGTCGTCATCGTCATCGGACCGTGGCCCGGCCGCCGGTGACGGAACGCCAGCGGCCCGGGCTTTACGCTCCAGGGCCGCTCGAGCCGGGCCCGAGGGCCCGGGAGCGGAGGGCCCGGGTGGGCGCCGCCAGATGGCTCTGATCGATCCGCTTGCGCCGTCGACGACGGCGACGTTAACCAACGGGTCATGACGACTTTGTACCCGCCGCTCGAGCCCTTCAACACGTTCCGCCTGAAGGTCACGGCGTTGCACGAGGTGCATGTCGAAGAGGCCGGCAACCCCAAGGGCGTGCCCGTCGTCTTTTTCCACGGCGGCCCCGGCGGCGGCACCGACCCCATGCACCGCCGCTACTTCGACCCCGCCCGCTACCGCATCGTGCTGTTCGACCAGCGCGGCTGCGGCAAGAGCACGCCCCACGCCGAGCTGCGCGAGAACACCACCTGGGATCTCGTGGCCGACGCCGAAGCCATCCGCACGAAGCTCGGCATCGATCGCTGGCACGTGTTTGGCGGATCGTGGGGCAGCACGCTGGCGCTGAGCTACGCCGTTCAACACCCTGAAAAGGTGCGATCTCTGACGTTGCGCGGTATCTTTTTGATTCGCCGCAGCGAGATCCAATTCTTCTACCAAGAGGGCACGAGCTGGATCTTCCCCGATTATTGGGACGAGTACCTGCGGCCGATCCCGGTCGAAGAGCGCGGCGATCTGGTCACGGCCTATTACAAGCGCCTGACCTGCGGCGACGAGGCCATCGAAGCCGACGCCGCCCGCGCCTGGAGCGTGTGGGAGGGCTCGACCTCCAAGCTGTTCCCCGATGAAGGCCTGATCCACCGCACCGCCGGCGACGCCTTTGCTCGCCAGCTCGCTCGCATCGAGTGTCACTACTTCGTCAACAACGGCTTTTTTCCATATGACGGTTGGTTGCTCGAACAAGCGGCGAAGAAGCTGCAGAAGACGCCTACGGTCATCGTGCAGGGCCGCTACGACGTCGTCTGCCCGGCGAAGTCGGCGTGGGAGCTGAAAAAGGCCATGCCCCAGGCCGAGCTGCTCATCGTCAAAGACGCCGGCCACTCGGCGAGCGAGCCGGGCATCGTCGCCGGGCTCGTCGAGGCCACGAACAAGTTCGCCGCCCTGCCCTGATCCGCCTCTGGGTCACGCTGCTCCAGGGCGTGGGCCGCGCGCCGCGCAGCCGGCAGGTTTCTGGGACTGGCAGTCGTTGGTGATGTACGGTCGCTCATGTCTGTTGCAGCTCTCCCGCTCTTGCTGCTCGCGGAAGACGACGACGACGTGTGCGAGCAGACCGCCCAGGTGCTCGAAGACGCCGGCTTCACCACCTGCAGCGCCCGCGACGGCCAGCGCGCCATCGCCCTCCTCGAAAGCGGCATCCAGCCGGCGGCCATCATCCTCGACTTGATGATGCCGGTGATGAGCGGCTGGGACGTCTGGGATTGGCTCCAGCAATCGCGCTTCGCAAAGGTGCCGGTGATCATCTGGACCGCGACCGGCCTCCGCCAAGGCTCCGTCGGCTCGGCCCGCGTCATCGCCAAGAGCGTCAATCCCCGGGAGCTGGTGGACACGATCCGTCTGCTCACCGCAGGCGTCGTCGCCTGACCTCAGCGATCGCGACGCGAGCGCATCGACCCTGTCCGCCGTTTGGCCGCCCGCTTCTTCGTCGGTTTCTTCGTCGGTTTCTTCGTCGGCTTCTTCGCCTGCTTCTTCGCCTGCTTCTTCGCCTGGCCGCGCGCGGTGTTCCCCGCTCCAGGGCCGCGCGGCTGGCGCTCATCGTCGTCGCGGAAGACCCCGCATTCGGGCGTCGTGCCGGCCACTGACGTCGAAGGGCGCTGCTAGGCTCGGCCTGTGCGGCTGACCTTCAAGCTCACGCTCGGCATGATCATCGGCGTGGCCCTGTTGCTGGCGGTCAACGTCTCGCTGCGCGTGCGGCGCGAGGCCGAGACCTTTCACAGCGAGATGATGCGCGACCACCTGATGCTCTCGCGGGCGCTGCGCGTCGACATCATCGACGAGTGGTACGACGGCGGGCAGGCCGCGGCCTTTCAGCTCGTGGGGCGCATCAACGCCGAGCGGCAGGGCATCGACATCACGGCCTGCCACGTCGACGAAGTGCCCAACGACATCGCCGATGCCCTCAACGATGGCAAAGAGGTGCAGCGGGTCGAGCGGCCCCGCGCCGGCAGCGCCGCCGCCCTGAAATCCGCCGACGCCCTCGTCACCTGGTCGCCGATCGCCCCGCGCGGCGTGCTGTTGGGCAGCCTGCGCATCGAAGAGTCGCTGGCGTCGGTCGATGCGTATGTCGTCACCACCCTCGAGCGCACGGCGACGATGGCGGTGATCGGCCTTCTGCTGGTCAGCGTGATCGCCTGGCTGTTCGGCTTCTACGCCGTGGGGCGTCCGGTGCGGGCGCTGGTCGAAAAAGCCCGACGCGTCGGGCGCGGCGACCTCGAAGGCGATGTCGCGCTCACGCGGTCCGACGAGCTCTCGCTGCTCGGCGATGAGCTGAACCTCATGAGCAGCCGCCTCAAAGAGGCCCGCCTCGCTGTCCAGAGCGAAGCCGAGGCCCGGGTGCGGGCCGTCGAGCAGCTGCGCCACGCCGATCGCTTGTCGACGGTGGGCACGCTGGCCGCGGGCATCGCCCACGAGCTCGGCACGCCGCTCAACGTCGTGCTCGGGCGGGCCCAGATGATCGCCGCGGCCCCCGAGCGCAGCGACGACACCCGCCGCCAGGCGCTGATCATCAACGAACAAACCCAGAAGGTCATCCGCATCGTGCGCCAGTTGCTCGACTTCGCCCGCGCCGAGCGACCCGAGATCGACGACGTCGAGCTGCGCGACCTGTGTCGCAAGACCCGCGAGCTGTTGGCGCCCATCGCCGACGAAAAGGGCGTGCGGCTGTGCGTCGAGTACGCGCTCAGCGGCGACGACACGCTCGACCACACGGGCCACGTTGTCGTCGCGGGCGACGAAGACGAAGACGAAGACGAAGACGCCGTCACCGCCCGCGTCGACGGTGCCCAGGTGCAGCAGGCGCTGACCAACCTCTTGATGAACGCCATCCACGCCACCCCGCGCGGCGGCCTCGTGACCGTGCGGGCACGCCGACGCGCGATCCCGTCGACGCCATCGGCGTTGCCGCCCGGCGACTACGTCGCTCTCGAGGTCGAAGACGACGGCCCAGGCCTCTCGCCGGCGGTCCGCCAACGGTTGTTCTCGCCCTTCTTCACGACCAAGCCGCCGGGACAGGGCACGGGCCTCGGGCTCGCCGTGGCCTGGGGCATCGTGCGCGAGAACGGCGGCGCGATCGAGGTGGGCGACGACGCGCCCGATGCTGCCCGATCAGGTGCCACGCCCGAGGGCCGGCCTGGCTCCCCCGCTCACCCCGCTCCAGAGCCGCTCGGGCCCGGGCGACGCGGGGCGCTGTTTCGCATTCTCTTGCCGGAGGTCCCGTGAGCGACGTCCCTGTCCACACCACACGCTCCACAAATGGCGGCGACGGAGACAGCACCGTGTTGGTCGTCGAGGACGACGCCGCCATGGCCGACCTCGTCGACGACATGCTCACGCCCCACCGCATCAAGGTGGTGCGGGCCGAGCTGCAGCAGGACTTCGCCGCCCAGGTCGAAGCCGTCGGCGCCCGCGTCGTCGTCACCGACCTGCGCATGCCGGACCTCGACGGCAACCTCGTGTGCCAGCAGATCGTTCAGCGCTTCCCGGCGGTGGCGGTGATCGTGATGACGGGCTTCGGCAGCCTCGAGACCGCGGTGCAGGCCCTGCGCGCCGGCGCCTTTGACTTCGTCACCAAGCCCATCGAGCCGTCGGCCTTTGTATCCACCGTGCAGCGAGCCCTGGAACACAGCCGGCTGACGGCTGAGCAGCGGCGCCTGCCCCTCGACGAGGTCGAGCGGCGCCACGTGCTGTCGGTGTTGCGGGCCATGGGCGGCAACCGGCGGCGCACCTCCGAGGTGCTCGGCATCGATCCAAAGACGCTCTACCGCAAGCTCATCGGCTGGGGGGCCAGCGGCAAGGGCGAGTGACGTCGTCGTCGAGCCGGCCGACTCAGCGGGTCAAGAGGCGGAGGCGCGCTCCGAGGCCACCGGCAGCTCGAGCGAGAACACGCAGCCCGAGCCGGGGCGGTCTTCGACGTGGATGGTGCCGCCGAGGGCCCGAGCGGCTTCGCGGGCCACCTGCAAGCCGGGGCCGAAGCCGGTGTGATCGGGCGGGCCGGGATCGGAGACCTTGGCGAGCACGCTCGGTGTCAGGCCGCCGCAGCAGTCCTGGACGTCGACGACGGCGTGCCCGGGGCTGGAGCGCAGCCGCACCGCGATGGCCCCGCCTTTTTGGGAGAATTTGACGGCGTTCTGCAGGAGGTTCGACAGCACCAGGCGCAGCACCTGCTCGTCGGCCCACACGGTGACGTCGTCAGCGACGTCGATCTCGGTGCGCAGGGCCTTGGCGTCGGCGTGCAGGCCATGGTCGGCCGCGACGTCGTGCAGCAGGGTCTGCAGGTTGACCTGTCGCGGTGCCAGCGCCCCGCGAAACAGACGGGCCGCGACCAGCGTGTTGTCGATGAGCATGCCGAGCCGCGAGACGCTGCGCGCGAGACCGCTGACGACCTTGTTGTCGGGCAGCGCGCCGGTCAGCCTGCCGACCTCGAGGGCCAGCTTCATCGAGCCGAGCGGTGTGCGCAGGTCGTGGGCGATGAAGCCGAGATGCTGCTCGGCCTGCTCGCGCAGCGCCCGGTCGCGCAGGCGGGCGTCGGCGGTGGCGGCGTCGACGGCCGCGCCGTGCAGCAAGCGCGCGAGCACCCTCCCCTCGTGCACCTCGACCGGCCCCTGCTCGCTCAAGACCTCGAAGACGACGTCGTCGAGGACGCCATAGGCGTGCAGCAGTGCGCCGAGCTCGTGGCCGATGCGCGGCAGCGACAACGACGTGCCCAGCCGCGGCGACGTCGAAGCCGAAGTGGACGGCAGCGCAGGGTCGCGCAGCTGGCTCGACAGATCGGCCAGCAGGGCATGCGCGCTCGGGCCCAGCTCATCGAACGAAGCACCGCCCGGCAACATCGTCTGAAAACGCTCGACGAAGCGCTGCACGATTCGGTCACGGTGTTCGTCGAGGACGGTGGCAATGCGCGTCATGCGGGCTCTTCCTGAAGGGCAACCATGACATGCCATTCAGCGACGACGACGGCAAAGCAGCGGCAATGTCCCGCAGCACACCCTCGGCGCGCGATCGCCGGGCGCTTGCCCCCGATGTCACGGGCAGTTGTCGACGAAAGGGGAGCGGTGCCGGTGTCGGGCGGGGATCGAGCTTCGCGAGCGCGGCGCCCTCGTCAGCGGTCAGACGAATGCCCTTCTTTGCACGGCGGGGCGCACCAGTTACTGCCGCTGCGACCGCTGTCGTCTGGTCGCTGGAGCAACCCCGTGAAGCGCCCCCAAGACGTCGAGAGCCAGAAGTCCGGTGAGCAGCGCCGTGCGCTGGGCCGTGTGCCGGGCCGGGTGTGGATCGTCGAAGACAGCACCCTGCACCGACAGCAGGCCGAAGCGGTGCTTTCGTCGTCGTACGCCGTCGAAGGCTTCGCCAATGGCGAGGAGGTGCTGGAGCGGCTCTCGGCCCAGAGCCTGCCCGACGTCGTGCTGCTCGATTGGCAGCTGCCGGGCATCTCGGGCCTGGACGTGTGCCGCGTCCTGCGCGACCTGTTCGACGACGTCACGCTGCCCATCTTGATGCTGACGGTGCGCGGCCATCGCACCGACTTCGTCGAGGGCCTCGGCGCTGGCGCCAACGACTACGTCGCCAAGCCCTGGGACGACGCCGAGCTCCTGGCCCGGGTCAACAACCTGACCCGGGTCGGCCAGCAAGCCCGGCTGCTGGTGCGCGAGCGGGCCCGCCTGAGCGCCATCCTCTCGACGCTCGAGGAGGGCATCACCCTGCACGACGCCTCGGGCGCAATGCTCTTCAGCAACGAAGCGGCCCGCCGCCTGGTGTCGGCCGATGCGCTGACGACGACGCCACTGTCGACGATCAAGGAAGACGGCACCCCGCTGCCGGCCCACGAGCACCCCGCGCTGCGCGCGCTGGGCACCGGTGAGCCCGTCCGCGGCGAGGTGCTCGGCGTGCGCCGCGACGACGGATCGCTGTCGTGGCTGTCGTTCAACGCCCGACCCTTCTTCGACGCCGTCGGCGCCGAGCCTGCTGGCGTGGTGTCGTCCTTCCTCGACGTCAGCCCCAGCAAGATGGCCCACGAAGAGCTGCGCCGCAGCGAGGCCGAGTTCCGCACGCTCGCCGAGGCCCTGCCCGAGGTCGCCTGGGTCAGTGACCCCGATGGCCAATTCACCTACGTCAACCAGGCTCTCGTGCGCATGAGCGGTTTGTGCGTCGACGAGCTCCTGCGGCTCGACACGACTGCGCTCATCCACCCCGACGACCTGCCCGCGGCCCGGGCGACCTGGCAGCGCTCGCTCGCCGCGGGCACCGCCTACGCGTCCGAGCACCGCGTGCGCACCCACGTCGGCACGCACCGCTGGCACCGCGTCCGTTCTGTGCCGGTGC
>JBKJNL010000383.1:0-4925 GCA_046593615.1 Myxococcota bacterium
GTCGATCTTGCGCTGCGCCTTTGCCGCCGCTTTCTTCGCCTTTTTGTCGGCGAGGCGCTCCTTGTCGCGGGACTTGCCGGCGTCGGGCTTCATGCACGTCGAGTCTAGCGAGCGCTGTCGGCACCGGCGTCGTCGTGGCAAGAGCGGGCCGTGGTCACACCCGCCCAGTTTCGCAGCATGGCCCTGGCCCTCACCGACGCCAGCGAGGCGCCCCACATGGAGCGCGTGGCCTTTCGCACCACGCAGCGCATCTTTGCGACGATGTCGGCGAGCGGCGTCGACGCCAACCTCAAGCTGTCGCCCGAGCTGCAGGAGCTCTTGACGCAGGCCCGGCCCAAGGTCTTTGCCCCGGTCCCCGGCGGCTGGGGCAAGCAGGGCTGGACGCGCATGGACGTCGCCGCCGCCAGCGCAGCCGACGTCACCGACGCCCTCGCCGGCGCCCACGCCATTGCCAGGGTTCCGAACAAGCCAAAGAAGAAGCGGTAACCCGCTTTCGTCGATTCCTGCATCTTTTTCTGTGTCGGCTCCGCCGTCTCAGTGTCGGGTGGAACCCGGGGGATCGGGCTGGCTCACCCACCAGGCCCAGGCGATGAGCACCAGCTGCAGCGGCAGCCGGGCCCACAGGAGCCAGGGTGCCAGGTCGCCCCCGCCGGTCTGCTGCGGGTGAAGCGCCATGTGCAGGTTGGCCGGAAAGACGGCGACGAACAGCGCCATGAGGCCGAAGCCGGCCACGCGTCGCGCACGAGGCCACGGCAGGGCTGCACCGAGCACCAGCTCGCACACGCCGCTGACCCAGGTGACCCACAGGGGATCAGCCGGCAGCCAGCCCGGGACCATCGCCACGAAGGGCGCGGGGTTGATGAAGTGCATCACGCCGGCGCCGACCATGACGGCGGCCAGCAGCATCCGGAGGGCGCGCTTCATTGCCATGGAGAATCGAAGCTTTTTCCAAACCACTGCACAGTGGAATCCCGGTCGGGGGCGTCGCTGACGCGCGAAGCGCGGGTCAGGGGTTCTCGACCAGGCAGCGGGCCATGTGCTGGATCTGTCCGCGAAAGGTCTTCACCAGCAGCCCGCGAAAGGCGCTGCCGGGCTTCGACAGCGCGGGCTCACCGGCGTCGTCGGCCAGCTCGTGCAACACGGCCTCGGCGGCGGCCAGGGTGCTCGCCATGGTCGCCAGGTCCCAGATGCCCGCTGTGGCCGGCGTGTCGCGGCCCTGGGCGCGGTCTTTGTCGACGTCGAGCCAGTCGTCGACCATCTGCCCGAGCTCGGCGATGCGGTAGAGGAATTGGTGCTCTTTCGGTCCGGCGTAGGGCGAGACGGCCCAGCCGAGCAGGTCCATCGAGGCGGTGATGCCGATGGTGCGGTGCGAGACGCCGTGGGGATCGGGCACGCCGAGCAGGTTCTGCACCTCGCAGTCGGCCCAGGCTTCGACGTCGTCGACGACGCGGGCCAGGTGGGCGCGGTCGTCGGCATCGCGGGCGGCGCGGCGCACCGCTTCGCCGAGCGCGTGCACGGCGGCCAGCTCGGGGGTCGTCAGGGAAACGTCGGGGAGCGTGCCGCGCATGGCCGAGGCGAGCACGCGGGGGCGCTCACGCAGCTCAACCTGGGCCAGGCCGTCGTCGAGGGCTTCGTCGAGCACGAGGATCCACGCCGACACCAGCGCCGCGCGGTGGCAGGCCTTGCGCTCGGCAAAGCGGAACACGAACGGGATGGCCCGCCGGCCGAAGCCGACGACGCCACGCTCGTCGAGCGACAGCAGCCGCGCCAGCCGCGAGCCGGCGCTGACGACGAGGGGACGGTTGGCCGAGCAGACGATGCACGACAGCGCCAGCGAGGCGTAGAGGTCGAAGCCGCCGCGCCACTTGGCGAGAAACGGCGAGGCATCGATGCCCGGCCACACCGGGCGCACGGCGCCGAGCACGGCCTCGTTGAACAGGCGCTCGACCTCGGGCGACAGCACCGCGCGAAACGTCGCGCTGTCATCGTCGACGGCGTCACCGACCAGGGCGATGACGTCGCGCCGGCGCTGGGCCAGGTCGCCCGGCTGACCCTTGAGCGGGGTGCCCGAGCCCGAGCGGCCCTGGAGCGGCGAGCCCGCGGCCGAGCGGCACTGGAGCGGCGACCCCTGGACCATGCGGCCCACCGCGGCGGCGCTGACGTCGGTGCGCTGGGGCCCACGCGGCCCTGGCGCGGGGAACCCGGCGCTGCTGGTGGAGGATTGGGCGACGGCAGCAACCATGAGTGAAAAACCCTACCCGCATCCGACGACGACTTGAATCCGGTTCAAACCTGCCACGTGGTCGGCATCACCGCCCCTCAGCGACGCCCTCGCGGGTGCTGGCGGCGCCGCCCTCGACGGTGTCGTCGGCCGCGACCCGGTCCTGGGTGGCGGTGTCGCTGCTGACGAGCTCGGCCGCGTCAGCGGCCACCCGGGCCTCGATGTGGGCGATGATCTCCGGGCTCTTGATGGCGCGGCGCAGGAATTTCATGGCCCGCGCGGTCTGCTCATCGAGCGACAAATCCGAGGCGCGTCCAAGGTTGCGACGGCGACGAGAGGTCACCTCCCACAAGGCCACCGCGGCCGACACCGAGACGTTGAAGCTCTCGACCATGCCGTGCATCGGGATGGTGAAGCGCTGATCGACGAGAGCCTTGGCCCGCTTCGACAGCCCACTGTGCTCGCTGCCAAACACCAGACAGACGGGCACGTCGACGTCGATGTCGGCGACGGAGACGCAGCCGGCGCCGACGTCGGCGGCGTAGAGGGTGAAGCCCTGGGCCTGCAGGTCGCCGAGACAGCGGGCCAGGCCGTCGTACTTGTGCACCGAGATCCAGTCGTCGGCCGAGCGGGAGATGGCCTTGTTCTTCTCCCACTTGTTGGGCTGCTCGACGACGTGCAGGGCGTCGACGCCGAGGCCCTCGCAGGTGCGCAGCACGGCGCTGGCGTTGTGGGCGTCGACCAGGTTCTCCATCACCACGGTGATGCCCTTGAGGCGGGCGGCGGCGACGTCGACCACGCGCTGGCGGCGGTGGGCGCTGAGCTCGTCCATGAAGGCTTTGGCCAGCGGCTGCTGCTCGAGATGGGCCTTGAGCTCGTCTGCTTGTGACGAGCTCAAGCGGACCACCGGAGGCTGAAAGCCGGACACGACCCCGGAGTAGACGACGGCGTCGACGTCGTCGATGGCATCTGTTAGGGCCGGGTCATGGGTTTTTCATGCGGCATCGTCGGGCTGCCCAACGTCGGCAAGTCCACTCTCTTCAACTGCTTGTCGTCGGCGCGGGCCGAAGCGGCGAACTATCCGTTCTGCACCATCGAGCCCAACGTCGGCATCGTCGAGGTGCCTGACACGCGCATGGACGCCCTGGCCAAGGTCGTCGGCCCCGAGCGCATCGTGCCGGCCACCAACCGCTTCGTCGACATCGCCGGCATCGTGAAGGGCGCGTCGAAGGGCGGAGGCCTCGGCAGCAAGTTCCTCACGAACATCCGCGACACCGACGCCATCTGCCACGTCGTCCGCTGCTTCATCGACGAGAACGTCGTCCACGTCGACGGCCGCGTCGACCCCGTCCGCGACGTCGGCACCATCGAGACCGAGCTGATCCTCGCCGACCTCGAAGCCGTCGAGAAGCGCGTCGATCGGGCCAAGAAGATGTCCAAAGGCGCCGGCGACCCCGCCGAGAAAAAGGCCCTGCCCTTCGTCGAGGCCCTGCGTGAGCACATGAACGCCGGCAACCCCGCGCGCAGCTACAAGTTCGACGAGCTCGACGACGACTACGTCCGCGTCATCCACGACATGCACCTGCTGACGATCAAGCCCACGCTGTTCGTCGCCAACTGCCACGAAGACGGCATGACGCCCGAGACCAACGAGCACCTCAAGGCGCTCACCGACCTCGCGAAATCGCGCGGCGACCAGGTGCTGCCCATCTGCGCCAAGATCGAGAGCGAGGTCGCCGAGCTCCCGAAAGAAGAGCGCAAAGAGTTCCTGGCTTCGCTCGGCATGACCGAGTCGGGTCTCGATCGCTTGATCCAGGCTGGCTACAAGATGCTCGGCCTCGCCAGCTACTTCACCGCCGGCGTCAAAGAGGTCCGCGCCTGGACCATCACCAAGGGCACAAAGGCCCCCGGAGCGGCCGGCGTCATCCACACCGACTTCGAGCGCGGCTTCATCAAGGCCGAGGTCATCTGGTGGGAAGACTTCGTCGGGCTCGGTGGCGAGTCCCGCTGCCGCGAGGCCGGCAAGCTGCGCCTCGAGGGCAAGGAATACCTGGTGCGCGACGGCGACGTCATGCACTTCAAGTTCAACGTCTGATGCCCGTCATGCCTCCCTGAGCCGCCTCGACCCGCTTCTGCGGGCGAGGCTTCTCAAGTGCCTCGCGATCAGCCGGCGGCAGACCAGGGGCCGGTGACGACGACGACGTCTTTGCCGACTTCGGTCACGACCTTGCGCTTGCGGCCGTCTTTCGCCTGCTCGTCAACGCGCACGCTCATGGTCTTCTGGCGCGCGTCGCGGATGCCGCCGGGCGGCAGGCCCGTGAGTCCGTCGTTGACGTTGATGAGGATCTTGCGCTCGGTGCCGACGGGCTCGGTGAGCAGTTTCTTGGCGGCATCTTTCAAGGTTTCACGCATGCCGGCCTCATCTCACGCGCAGACAGCCGCGTCGACGTCGAAGTGCCTCTGGTCGAGCCACCCCCCGGGGCACCTGAGGTCGGCGACGCGCTAGCGTGAGGCGTGTTTCTGCTCGTCCTTGCCCTGGCCGCCCAGCCCATCGTGCTCGTCGTCGACGACGATGGCTGCATGGCGCAGCGCGACCTGGCAGCGGCGGTCGAGGCCCGCGCCGGTGTCGGCTCCGTCGTCGAGCCGGGCGCCGATCCGGCCGCCGACCGCGTCGTCGTCGTCTCCTGGGATGGCGAGGGCGCCG
>JBKJNL010000630.1:0-20591 GCA_046593615.1 Myxococcota bacterium
CACGCCGATGAGCGCGCTCGTCGAGCTGGCCAAGAGCGGCAAGCCGCCGCCGGCCGGCCTGATGATCCTCGACACCAACCTCGGTGACGTCGAGAAGACCGCCGACCCGGGTTGGCAGCAGGTGACCCTCGATCACCACGGGCCGGTGCACGGCGTCGGCAAAGGACGCGGCACCAACTCGACGTCGCTGCTCGTGGACCGCTTCGAGCAGGCCCTGGCGCAGGTGTCGACGCCCGCGGCGCTGGCGACGGCCAAGAAGCAGCCCGGCTACACCGCCGCCCTCGTCGTCGTCGAAAAGGCCAGCAGGCAGCACGGGCTTTTCAGCGCCGACACGGCGCAGAAGGAGCAGGCGGCGGCTGGTCTGCTGGCGCTGAACCTCACAAGCATCAGCTCCGACAACGTCGGCGACGGCCTGTCGTGGCCGGTGTGGATGTCAAAGAACCAGGCCCGCGTGCTGCTCGACCCCGGCCTGCGCGACACCATTCGCGAAGCCACGTTGCACGAAGACTTCGCCGTCTTTGGCGGCAACTATCTGCAGGGCAAGACCGACGTCAGCGAGCTGTCGCCGGCGGTGAAGCTGCAGAGCGCGCTCTTCCTCGCCTACGACGACGCGCTGCGCGGGGCTGGCGTCAGCGGCTCGGATCGCGTGCCGCCCGAGCAAGCCGAAGCCGTCGCCGCTGTCGTCGGCAAGGGCATCGACGCCCTGCTCGGCGACCCCGCCCTCGTCGACCGCCGCTGCCACGACTTCTTCTTCTCCGTCGGCATGGCCCTCACCACCCTCGAAGAGCACGCGCTCGTCAAAGACGCGAGCATCGCCGGCCCCGGTGCCGAGGCGGGCTGGCGCCTGCCGGTCTTCGACGTCAGCAAGCTGCCGCCCGAGCTGGGCACGTTCGCGAAGTGGGCGGTGCCGCCGCTCTTTGGCGACCACGCGCTGCAGATGACGGTGTCGCCCGGCGCCCCTGCTTCTGCGGGAGCGGCCGACGAACAGGCCGCGCGCTCGACGATCATCCTGGCCATCCCCGACGAGCGCACGCTGCCGTCGGGCAAGGGCTTGCTGTCGATCCTCGATCAGCTGAACGCGCTCGAGAAGCAGAAGACGCCGCCAAATGAGCAGCCCGCGTCGTGGTTCGGCCGCGACGTCGTGCTGTTGCCGTCGCAGCCCGGCAGCGTGCTGTCAGCGGCCGACGTCCGCGGCGTCGTCGAGCGCGCCGGCCTGCTCGATTCCTGATTTCCCCTGACTGCCCGCGCCTCGAGCGAGCTTGACCAAGGGCCCCCCTCACCGCTCTCGCCTGACGGCTTGTGGCTTGCAGAGCTGGCCGCCTGCGGGCCGTCCGCCCGCCTGGAGCGACCATGACCCTGACCCCTGTGATGCCGAGCTCGATTCGCGGCGCCGCGCACACCGCCCAACACCACGGCAACAAGGCCGCGCAGCTGCTCGGACGCGTCGGCTACGCCGCCCGTGGCGTCGTCTACGGCACCATCGGCGTGCTCGCCTTGCGGGCCGCGGCCGGCATCGACGGCGGTCAGACAGTGGACTCGAAGCAGGCCATCCGCGACCTGGCCAGCGGGCGCTTCGGTGCCGTCGTCCTCGTCGCCATCGGCCTGGCCATGGCCGGCTTCGCGCTCTGGCGTGTCGTCGACGGGCTCGGCCACCGCAAAGACGGCGGGCCGAAGCTCATCGAGCGCGTGGTGCTGCTGATCAGCGCGTCAGTCTGCGCCGGTCTGGCCTTGCAGTGCTGGCGGCTGTGGAACGGCGCGCGCGGCGGCGGTGGCGACGGCGAGACCCACGACTGGACCGGGCGCCTGATGTCGCATTCGTACGGCGTCGTGCTCGTCGCCGTGGTCGGCTTCGTCTTTCTCGGCTTCGCCGTCATGCAGGTGCGCAAAGGCGTGACCGACCGCTTCCTCAAACGCCTCGATGTGGCGTCCTTGTCGGCGGGGGCGCGCACCGTGACGCGCGTAGCCGGCCGCGCCGGCTACGTCGCCCGCGGCGTCGTATTTGGCATCGTCGGCGTCTTCCTCGTCGTCGCCGCTTTTCACCACAACCCGAAAAAGGCCCGGGGCCTCGGCGGCGCCCTCGACGCACTCGCAGAACAGTCCTTTGGACCGCTGCTGCTCGGCGTGGTCGCCATCGGCCTCATCGCCTTTGGAGCCTTCAGCTTGATCTCGGCGCGCGTGCGCATCATGAGTTGAGCAACATCCCGCGCTGGGCGACCGCGTCGGTCGCGCCTCTGTCGAGCGTCAACCGGTCGGTGCCCCTTCGACTCCGTCGCAGTTGGAGTCGATGCCGTCGCCCTCGACCTCAGCGACGTTGCCGCCGCCGCCGCCTTCGAAGTTGTCGGGGTGGATGTTTTCGTCCTGGTCGTTGCAGTCGGTGAGACCGCTGCACGACGCTTCATCGCAGCACGCAAAGGCAGGGTTGCTCTGCGGAAAGCCGTCGCCGTCTTCGTCGACGAGCGCGTCGCAGCCGTTCTCCTCAAAGTCGTTGACCTCTTCGTTGCTCGTCGCGCACCCGCCCACGCTGGAGGGCGCCAACACGATCACAGCCGACAGAAGCCACGCGCGCATGGGACCCCCGGAACAGAAAAGGGCGGCGCCGACGTCATCGTCAGCGCCGCCGCGGCAACCTCAGGCTTCGCCTTCGCCTTCGCCTTCGCCTTCGCCTTCGCCACCAGCTTCGCCTTCTCCTTCGCCTGCGTTTGCGTCGCCGTCGACGCCGTCGCAATTCTGGTCGATGCCGTCGCCGGCTTCATCGACAGCGCCGGGGAACACGGTGGCGTCGGCGTCGTTGCAGTCGAGCTGGTCGGGGAAACAGTTGCCCTCAGCGTCGACGTCGCCCACGCCGTCACCGTCGTCGTCGCTGCTGGTCTCGCACGGCGGCAGGCCGTAGCAGGCCATCAGCGTGATCGAGAGTGCCGAGCCCGAGACCACCGCGAGCGCCGCGCGGGCCAACGGGGACACCGACACGCGCGTGGCGCAGTGCGGGCATGACGACGACAAAGGGGGCACGAAACCATGGCAATTCGCGCAAGACAGAAGCTTCACGTTCATCCTCCGGGGTCGCGACAGCGGGTGCTGCCGACGGCGGACGCATCATCAATCCTTGTGCCAGCCGCCGTCATCTTTCCGGCTGCGGATGCCTCACGGCGCCCGAGCGAGGTCCCGCTGCTGGCGACGACGTCGGGTCTGATCGCCGTCACGACAACGGTGTCGCGATCTTTCGAGGAGATGCACAGGGAATCGCGGTGGCGCCACGGCGCTGCCGTGGTTCATGGTGTGTGAGGGTGGTGGCGCACGGTTTGCTGAACGCCAGCGGCAGCGAACCCATCGACTTCGTTGTCGACGTCGATGGCCGCGACTCCGAGAGCATGAGGTCCCATGTCTGCACAACGCTCCGTGAAACGCCGCCTCCCCGTCGTCGACGACGCGGCCCGCTACCGACCGGCGTATGTCGTGTGGGAGCTGACGCTGCGCTGCGATCACGCCTGCGCCCACTGCGGCTCGCGCGCCGGCGGCGCCCGCGACGATGAGCTCACCACCGAAAAAGCCCTGGCCGTCGTCGACGAATTGGCCGCCCTCGGCGCCGACGAGGTGGTGCTCATCGGCGGCGAGGCCTACCTGCACGACGGCTTCCTCGACATCGTGCGCAAGCTCAAGAGCAAGGGCATCCGGCCGACGATGACGACGGGGGGCAAGGGCATCACCCCGGCCCTCGCGCTGGCCATGAAGCAGGCCGGCATCCACGCGGTCTCGGTCTCGGTCGACGGCCTCGAGCGTGAGCACAACCTCATGCGCCAATCGGCCAAGAGCTTCGCCGGCGCCCTCGCCGCCCTCGACAACCTCAAGGCCGCCGGCGTCGTCATCGCCGCCAACACCAACGTCAACCGCTTGAACGCGCCGGTGCTCGAAGAGCTGTTCGAGGTGCTGTGCGGCCACGGCATCCGGGCCTGGCAGGTGCAGATCACAGTGCCCCTTGGAAGAGCCGCCGACCGCCCGCAATTGCTGTTGCAGCCGTGGGACCTGCTCGACGTCGTTCCCCGCGTGGCTTCTTTGAAACGGCGCGCGTTCGCACGCGGAATTACCCTGATGCCGGGCAACAATCTTGGCTACTTCGGCCCCGAAGAAGGCCTGCTGCGCACGCCCCACGACGTCGCAGCCACGGGCGGCGGGCCCGACCATTGGCAGGGCTGCCAGGCCGGCAAGATGGTGATGGGCATCGAGTCCGACGGCGGCGTCAAAGGTTGCCCGTCGTTGCAGTCGCTGTCGTACGTCGGCGGGTCGCTGCGCGATCGCTCGCTGGCGGACCTCTGGCAGAACACGCCCGAGCTGGCGTTCAACCGCGCCCGCGGCGTCGACGACCTCTGGGGCTTCTGCCGCACCTGTGACTTCGCCGAGGTCTGCAAGGGCGGCTGCACCTTCACCGCCCACGCGCTGTTCGGGCGCCCCGGCAACAACCCGTTCTGCCACTACCGCGCGCGCACGCTGGCCCGCGACGGAAAGCGCGAGCGGCTGGTGCCCACCGTGGCCGCCGACGGCACGCCCTTCGACCACGGCTTGTTCGACGTCGTCGTCGAAGCCCTCGACGCGCCCGACCCCGCGGTCGATCCGCACGGCGTCGTCGCGGTCGCCACCGGTGCGCAGCTGGTTGCCATCGCCCGCGCGCCCAAGAACAAGCAGGCGCGATTCGATTCTGCGCTCGATTCTGCGCCGCCACGCCCCGAGGAGCTCCCATGAACCGCGCTGTCCGACCCGCTGGCCCGTCCGCTGGCCCACTTGCCGCCTCGCTCGCCGTCGTCGTCGTCACGCTCGGCCTGGGCACCGCTTGCGGCCCGCCGCAGGTGACCTTCGACGTGCCGGTCACCGCCGAGACGACCGTCGAAGGAGCCGGCTTGATCGACGACGTGCTCGGCGCCTTTGGCTTCGAAGATTTCGGGGCCATCGACCTCGAAGAGACGCAGGAATTCCAGAACCAGGACGTGCGCCGTGAGCAGGTCACGTCGGCGCGGTTGACGACGTTGAATCTGACCATCGTCTCGCCACAGGGCGCCAACTTCGACTGGCTCAACAGCCTGTCGTTCAGCGTCGGCGCCGACGGCCTCGACAAGATCGAGCTGGCGTCAAAAGACATCGACGACGGCCAGAGCGCCG
Organism: Myxococcota bacterium; assembly: GCA_046593615.1. Classification (GTDB taxonomy): domain Bacteria; phylum Myxococcota; class UBA727; order UBA727; family VGSZ01; genus VGSZ01. The sequence goes on from JBKJNL010000630.1 coordinate 5,149, forward strand.
TGGCCCTCGAGCTCGTCGACGTCGACATCAGCGCCTACGTCCGCGGCGAGCGCATGGCCATCACCACCGCGGCCAACGCCCGCAAGCCGCCCGACGACACCACCGTGCAGGTCGACCTGAACTTCAAGATCAGCGCCGAGGCTTTCTAGGCGCGCTGCGCTTCGCCATCGGCCGCGTATGTCGTGCCGCGATGTCGCGACTACTGCAGGTCGAGGATCGGCCAGCGGTGCGTCTTGGCCAGCGCGCGCAGGCGGAAGTCGGGGTTCACCGCTGCGGGGCGGCCGACGACCGACAGCATGGGCACATCGCTCATCGAGTCGGTGTAGGCGGCGCAGTCGTCGAGGTCGAAGCCGTGGTGCTTCGCGTGGTCCTTGATGATCTTGGCCTTTTCGGGGCCGGCGACGATCGGCGGGATGAGCTTGCCGGTGGCCCGGCCGTCCTTGAACTGCAGGCGGTTGCCGATGACGTCGTCGGCGTCGAGCATCTTTGCCAGGCGCTGCAGCAGAAAGTCGGGGCTGCCCGACAACAGCACCACGCGGTTGCCGGCGCTCTTGGCGCGCTTCACGAGGCTGACCGCGTCTTTGTAGAGGGCGGGGCGCAGCACGTTGTCAAAGACCTCGTCGGAGAGGTCGAGCAGCCGGTCTTCCGAGAAGCCTTCGTAGCCGCGAAACAGCAGCTCGTTGAAGGTGCTGCGGTCGACCTGATCGGCGGCCAGGAACGCCGGGATGCTGGCGACGGTCTTGAAAACCTTGCCCAGGCCGCGCACCGGGTTCTGTTGGTTCAGCATGTAGAACCACAGGGTGTCGAAGAGGTTGGTCTTCGTGAGGGTTCCGTCGACGTCGAAGTAGCTGGCGGGCATGGACGGGGCGTTTCACATCCGTCGACGTCGACAAGAGGGGACGGCGCAAGAACTACTGGCGGGTGCGGGTCACGCGCACGTTGGGCTGGTTGCGCCGCTTGCCCGAGAGCAGCTCGACGAGCTTCTCGGCGCCGACGCCAAACCCCGAAAACAACGCCGCCGGCGCCATCAGCGAGGCGCCGATCAAGCGGCCGATGGTCGTCGGCGGCGGGCGGTCGGCGGGGCTCGTGTCGGGGTCGTCGACGGCGGCCTGCGGCGGCAGCGAGATCATGGTCGGCGACGACGGCACCGGCGGGTCGAGCATCTCGAAGCCCGACGCCAGGAACGCATCCTGCTGCTCGGGCCGCGGCCGTTGCTGCGTGCGCGACGAGTACTCGGCGACGGTGCCGTCGAGCTCGGCCGAGACGTATTCGCCGACGAGGACGGCGTTCGACGACGCGGGCAACAGCTTGAGGCACTCCTCGAGCGCGAGATGGAACTCGCGCGCGTTCTTGAAGCGCTTCTCGCGGTTGGGGTGCAGCGCGCGCCGCAGGATTTTGTCGATGGCCTTTGGCATCCCGGCGCGCAGGTCAGAGGCATCGGGATAGTTGCCGCCGCGGATGGCGGTGACGACGTCGTCTTCGTTTGGATGATCGAACAGCCGGCGCCCGACCATGAGCTCCCACAGCACGGCACCGACGGCAAAAACGTCGGCCCGGCGATCGAGGGGCTCGGCGTTCAGCTGCTCGGGCGACATGTAGCGGAACTTGCCTTTGACGATGCCGGCGCGGGTCATCACCCGCTGGATTTCGCTCTTGGCGACGCCGAAGTCACACAGCTTGGCTTGACCGCTGCGGGCCACGAGCACGTTCACCGGCGAGATGTCGCGGTGGATGAGCTTCAGCGGTTGACCGTCGTTGTCGATGCGCTCGTGGGCGTAGTGCAGGCCGCACAGCACGTCGGCGGCGATGCGCAGCGCGTGTTGCATGGGCACGGGCCGTCGCACGGCGTTGGCGTTGTCGATGACCCAGCGCAGCGTCGCGCCCGAGATGTACTCCATGGCGATGAAGTAGCTGCCGCGGTCTTCGCCGAAGTCGTAGATCTGGACGATGTGCGGGTGGTCGAGCAGCGCCTGCACGCGGGCTTCGTCGACGAACATCGCCTCGATCTCGCGATCGCCGAGCAGCTTCTTGTGGATGCGTTTGACGACGAGGGGTTTCTCGAACCCGCCGGGGCCGGTTTTGCGACCCACGAAAATCTCGGCCATGCCACCGGCGGCGAGCAGCTCGGTTACTTCGTAGGGCCCAATCTTCTCTGCCATCTGCCGCTGGTTGTAGGCTCGTCGACATGTCCACGGCCAGCGACGATCCCCCCGGCGATGGACCCCCGGGTGAGGGCCCCCCATCGTCGGAGACGGTCACCGCAGGGATTCGCGTGCGGGTGTCGTGCGCGTTCCTCCCCGAGCACAGCGTGACCGAGGGCCCCGAGGTCGAGCGGCGCTTCGCATTTTCCTACACGGTGACGGTGACCAACGAAGGCCGCGAGGCGGCGACGCTGCTGGCGCGCCACTGGGTCATCACCGACGGCCACGGGCGCATCGAGCACGTCCGCGGCCCCGGCGTGGTCGGCTTCCAGCCGCTGCTCGGCGACGGCCAGAGCTTCACCTACACCTCGGGCAGCGTGCTGCGCACGGCCCACGGCACCATGCACGGCACGTATCTGATGGAGCGGGAAGACGGCTCGCGCTTCGACGCCAACATCGCGCCGTTCGCGCTCGTCACGCCCGACTTCGTCAACTGAGCACGGCGGATCGGCTGCAGCGGCTCGCGACAAACCGCTAGGGTGCGCGCCAGCGGAGCAAGCCATGTCCCTGTTGGTCGACGACGACGTCAAAGCCCGGGTGGCCCGGCTCGAGATCCCCTTCGGCGCCCACGGCTACGACAAGTACGGGACGAGCCGCGAGCACCTCGAAGTTTTTTTCACGATCGTGAAGCGGCTCTACCGCTCCTACTTCCGCGTCGAGGCCTCGGGCATCGAGCACGTGCCGCAGCGCGGTCGCGGCATGATCGTCGGCAACCACTCCGGCGGCTACGCCATCGACGGCTTGATGACGGTGGCCGCGGCGTTCTTCGAGCTCGAGCCGCCGCGGCTGTGCCAGGGGATGGCTGAAAAATTCCTGACGACGCTGCCGGTGTCGTCGTCGTGGTCGCAAAAGCTCGGGCACCTGGCCGGCCTGCCCGAGCACGCCGAGCGCTTGCTCAACGATGACCGCCTGCTGATGGTCTTTCCCGAGGGCGCCCGCGGCACGGCCAAGCTCTACAAAGATCGCTGGTCGCTGGTGCGCTTCGGCACCGGCTTCGTGCGGCTCAGCTTGATGACGAAGACGCCGATCATCCCGATGGCGTTCATTGGCGGCGGCGACGTGCTGCCGACGGTGATGAACCTCGAGAAGGTCGGCCGGCTGTTCGGCATCCCCTACATCCCGGTGACGCTCTATGGCCTGCCGGTGCCCCTGCCGCGGCCGTGCTCGATTCGATTTGGCGCACCCATGGTGTTTGATGGAACGGGCCGCGAAGACGACGAAACCATCGAAAAAATCGTGGCGTCCGTGCGCGACGAGGTCCGCGGGCTCCTCGAGGGCGGTCGGAAGGCCCACGAACGACGGGTGCGACCGTTGTTCTTTCTAGGAGGTGGTTGAATGCGCCTTCTCATCACCGGCATTTCGTCGAACCTCGGTCGGCTGGTGGCCAGGGCCGCGTTGACGCAGCGGCACACGGTCATCGGCATCGACCGGCGGCCGTGGCCCGACGCCCCAAAGGCGATCGAGATGCACGCCGTCGATCTGCAGAAGCGGGCCGCCGAAGACGTCTTTCGCACGCGCGGCCCCGAAGCGGTCGTGCACCTGGCGACGGTGACGACGTTGTCGCGCGACGCCGACGACCGTCACCGCATCAATCTGGGCGGCACGCAGGCGGTGTTCGAGCACGCCGAGCGCTACGCCGTGCAGTCCTGCGTGTTCGTCGGTCGACACACTTTCTACGGCGCTGCTCCTGATGCTCCATTGTATCACACAGAGAACGACCCGCCGTTGGCGGTGGCCACGTTTCCCGAGCTCGCCGACCTCGTCGCGGCCGATCTGTTTGCGGCGTCGGCGTTGTGGCGCACGCCCCAGATGCGCACCGTGATCCTGCGTCTTTGTTATACGTTGGGACCGTCAAAGAAGGGCACGCTCGCCAGCTTCCTCGACGGCCGCCGCGTGCCGATGGTGCTGGGCTTCGATCCGCTGTTCCAGCTGATGCACGAAGAAGACGGCGCTCGCGCCATCGTGCTGGCGGCGCAGTCGTCGACCGAGGGCAGCCTGAAAGGGGTCTTCAACGTCGCCGGGCCGCCGCCGCTGCCGCTGTCGAAGGTCATCGAGCTGGCCGGGCGCTCGTCGGTGCGCCTGCCCGAGCCGCTGTTGCCGCACGCCTTTGGCCGCTTCGGCTTCTCGCGCCTGACCGCGCAATCGATGGAGCACATCAAGCACGCCGTCGTCGTCGACGACGCGCCGTTTCGCGCGGCCACCGGCTTCAACCACACCTGGAACGAGGGCGAGACCCTCAGCTCGTTTCGCCATGGGTGATCACCTGCCGTCGAGCCCGGCTGGCCGCTGCTGTCTCTCGGCGGACAGCAGGCCCCGCCGGTTGCCAGCGTCGACGACGACGGCCACAACCGCACGATGGTGCTGAACCTCGAGAGAGCCGCTGCCGTCGACCTGGCGGCGGCCGTCCGCCAGAAGCACATCTCGCCGAGCGAGCTGGTCGAGATCTTCATTGGCAAGATCACCGACGCGAACCCGCGCTTGAACGCCGTGGTCGGCACCCGCTTCGACGAGGCCCGCGCCGACGCCCGCGAACAGACCGAGCAGCTTGCGACGGCCTGGTCCACGAACCGGTCTGACGACCTTCCGCCGTTCTTTGGCGTGCCCTGCACCATCAAGGAGTGCTTCGGTCTCAAAGGTCTCTCGCACACCGCCGGGTCGCTGCGCCGCAAGAGCAAGATCTGCCAGGAAGACGCCACCGCGGTTGCCCGCCTGAAGACCGCCGGCTTCATCCCGCTCGGCGTCACCAACGTGCCCGAGATGGCCTTCTGGATCGAGACCGACAACCTCGTCTTTGGCCGCACCAACAACCCCTGGGACGTCACGCGCACCGTCGGCGGCTCCTCCGGCGGCGAAGGCGCCATCGTCGGCGCCGGCGCCAGCCCGCTCGGCCTCGGCTCCGACGTCGGCGGATCGATCCGGCTGCCAGCATTTTTCTGCGGCGTCTTTGGCCACAAGCCCACCGGCGGCCTCGTGCCCGGCACCGGACACGTGCCGGCGGCGTCGCCGTCGTTGGCGCGCTTCACGTGCTTTGGCCCCATTGCCCGCAGCGCGCGCGATCTGCTGCCGGTGCTGCGCCTGCTGCAGGGGCCCGACGGCAAAGACATGGGCACGCTGGCGACCTCGCCTGACCTCGCCGATGCGCCAGACGACGACGTCAGCGCCGCCGGCCTCGTCGTCCACGTCGTCGACCAGGTGGGCCGCTTCACCCCCACCGACGCCGTGCAGACGGCCCTGTGGCGCGCGGCGCGGGCGCTCGAGCACCGCGGTGCGCGTGTCGAGCACGCCCGCCTGCCGGAGCTCAAGCGCGGCTTCGACATCTGGGGCGAGTCCATGCAGCGGGGCAGCGCCGACGGCCGCTCGCTGGGCGAGTGGCTCGGCGACGGCGCCGCCATCTCCGTCGTTGAAGAGCTCGCCCGGCTGCTGATCGGACGGGGCCGCCACACGGCGCCGGCGTTGTTCTCGGCGGGGCTCGAGGCCGCCGGCAAGCGGCTGCCCCTCGTCAAGGGCGGCCTCGCCGTCGGCGAAGCGCTGCGCGCCAAGCTGGCGACGATGATGCCGACCGACCGCCACGTGATCCTGTCGGTGCCGTTCCCCGTTGAGGCCTTCCCGCACGGCGGGGCCACGCGGTTGCCGGGCGCGTTCGTCTACTCGGCGCTGTGGAACATCCTCGAGATGCCCGCGACGTCGGCGCCGGTCGGGTTCAGCAGCGCCGGCCTGCCCCTCGGCGTGCAGGTCATCGGCCGCCGCGGCGCCGACCGCACCACCATCGCCGCCGCCCGCGTCCTCGAGGCCGAGCTCGGCGGCTGGATCCCGCCCGCTTCGCCAGCGTCGTCTCGTCCGCGCTGAGGCCGTCGGCGCTGAGGCCGTCCGCGCTGAATCGGGCACAAAGAAAAACCGCTCCAAAAGGAGCGGTTTTATATCCAACGAAGTCGTCGTCGTCGTCTCAGCCCTTGATGGCTTCGGCGCCGCCGATGATTTCCATGAGCTCTTTGGTGATGGCAGCCTGGCGGGCGCGGTTGTAGAAGAGGGTCAGGGTGCCGACCATCTCCTTTGCGTTCTTCGAGGCGTTCTCCATGGCCTGCATGCGGGCCGCGTGCTCGGCGGCGCCGCTCTCGAGCAGGGCCCGATAGATGCGCGTCGCCAGCTGGCGGGGCAGCAGGGCCTCGAGCAGCTCGGCCTGGCCGGGCTCGTAGTCGAAGTCGACCAGGTCGCTGTCGTCGCCTTTGGCCTGCTCGACCGGGGTGAGCGGCAGGATCTGGTCGACAACGATGCGCTGGACCGCGGCGTTGACGAATTCGTTGTACATCATGTGCACGGCATCGACTTCGCCATTTGTGTAGAGCTGGGTGAGCTCGAAGGCGATTTCTTGTGCACGCTGGTAGGTCAGGGCATCCCATACACCTTCGTACACCTTGCGGGTCGGCACGGCTTCGCGCTTGACGGCTTCGGCGGCCTTTTTGCCGACCGTCGACATCTTGATGCTGGCGAAGTGGTCGCGGTGATCGAAGCGCCAGCGCAGGGCGCGACGGGTCACGTTCGAGTTGAACGCGCCGCACAGCCCGCGATCGCTGGTGATGACCAGCAGCTCGACGTTGCCGCCCTTGACGTTGGCCGCGGCTTCGGCGCGCGACACCAGCAACGGGTGCGGGGCCTCGCCCTGCAAGGCGGCGCGGCGCGCGAGGCCGGCGACGGTGGCGGCGATCTTGTCGGCGAACGGCCGCGCGGCCATCACCCGGTCGGTGGCCCGGCGCAGCTTGGCCGCCGAGACCATCTTCATGGCCTTGGTGATCTTCTGCGTGTTCTTGACGCTCTTGATGCGCTTGCGGATGTCGCGGAGTGAGGCCATGGCAGAGGCTCCGTCGTCGTCGAGGGGAACGCCGCGGCCGTACCGGATCCCGTTTGACCCGTAAAGCGCGGCGCCGCGCCACCGGGCGACAATCCGCTATGACGGACGAGCGGTGCGTCGCCTTGCCGCGTGCGGGAATGCGCGCACGTGCTTCGTCAAGCCGCTGGCGCCGGCGCTCGCCGGACGGGATGGTGGCTGCATGAGGATGTCTCCGTTCTTCGTCGTTGCCGCCGGCGCCCTGCTGTCGGGCCTGCTGGCGTCGTGCCTCTACAGCCAGCCCACGCAGGTCTGCATCATCAGCGCCGACTGCGCCGGCGACCCCGACCCCGCCGCCACCTGCGGCGACGAGCAGCGCGACTGCCAGGCCGAGGCCCTGTGCCGAAACGACCGCGCCCGCTGCGCCGATCAAGAAGACCTGCTCGCCGGCTGCCTCCTCGAAAACGGCACCTGTGACGACGTCAACGGCCAGCGGGCCAACGTCTTTGGCGCCGACGCCGTCGCCGAAGGCGGCCCGTGCGCCGCCCGCCAGGTCGACGTCAACGGCTGCTTGTTCGCCCCGCGACGCTGACCGCCGTCGCAAACCCGCGACGACGACGACGACCACGAAGACCACGACGTCGACGACAACAACAACAGGCGGCCCGAAGCCGCGGGGGCACACGGCACGGCAGGTTGTCGGAGCCCAAAGGCGGGCGTACCCGTCGGCGATGCCGACCCGCTTCATCGCCATGCTCCTCGTGATGTCGACGCTTGTGCTGGGCCTGCACGGCTACCTGGGGTGGCGGCTCATCGGTCCCTCGGGCCTCGTCGGGCCGGCCCGCGTCGCCGCCTGGGTCGGCGTCTTTGCCTTTGCGCTCGTGCTGCCCGCGGCCATGGCCGCGCGCTTCGTGCTGAAGGGGCCCGCCGCCGACGTCGTCAGCTGGGTGGGCTTCACGTTCATGGGGCTGTTCAGCTTCGTGCTGACCTTGATCGTGCTGCGCGACCTCGCCTGGCTCGTCATGAAGGTGACGTCGACGTTGCCGGCCGACCCCGAGCGGCGCCAGTCGCTGCTGCACATGACCAACCTCGTGGTGCTCGGGGGCGCGGCGGCCTTGACCGCGCTCGGCACCGTGTCGGCGCGGCGGCGGGCGGCGGTCGTCGACGTCGTCGTTCCGATTGCAAATCTGCCCGCCGCGCTTGAGGGATTCACGATTGCGCAGATCACCGACGTCCACGTCGGACCGACCATCAAGAGGAGCTACCTTGAAGACATCGTGAAGGGCGTCAACGAGCTCGACGCAGACCTTGTGGCCGTCACCGGCGATGTGGTCGACGGCAGCGTCGCCGACCTGGCCGAGCACGTGGCTCCATTCGGACAGCTGAAGGGCAAGCACGGCGTTTTCTTTTGCACCGGAAATCACGAGTACTATTCCGGCGCCGTCGCGTGGTGCGACGAGCTGGCCCGCCTCGGGCTGAAGCCGCTGTTGAACGAGCACGTGGTGATCGAGCACGCCGCCCACGGCAGCACGGCCAAGATGGCCGTCGCCGGCGTCACCGACTTCAACGCCGCCTCGGTGCTGCCCGACCACGCCAGCGACCCGCAAAAGGCCATCGCCGGCGCTCCCGCCGGGGCCTTCAAGCTGCTGCTCGCCCACCAGCCGCGCTCGTGCTTCGCCGCCGCCGAGCACGGCTACGACCTGCAGCTGTCGGGGCACACCCACGGCGGGCAGTTCTTCCCGTGGATCTTCTTTGTGCGGCTGCAGCAGCCCTTCAACGCCGGCCTCGAGCGGTTCCAGAAGCTGTGGGTCTACACGTCGCGGGGCACGGGCTACTGGGGGCCTCCCGTCCGCGTCGGCGCACCGTCGGAAATCACCCGCCTGCGCCTGGTGCGGGCCGCCTGACCCCGCGCGATTTGCCGCGCCGGTCGTCAAGAAGAACCTCGCCGGAATCCGCTTGACTTCTGGCGGTCGCTGACGACGTCAAGGCACGACGCGCGACCGGCAATTTCGGCTTCTACGACGTCGTCACGCGTGGTAGCTCCAGTGTCGTTGTCGACGTCGAAGCGCGCGGCTCCCACGCCGGGAAGCCAAGCCGACGAGGTCGTCGACACAGCTTGGGCAGGCCGAGCATGGGAGCGACCAACGTGGTGAGCGAGAACCTTCCCCCGAAGAAAGCCTCGGCCCTGACCGACGCCGACGCCTACGACGCCGACAGTCTGCGCAAGCTCGAGTACCCCGACAACGTCCGCAAGCGCCCCGGCATGTTCATCGGCGACACCGACGACGAGGCCGGCACTGCCTTGCACCACCTGGTGTTCGAGATCGTCGACAACTCCGTCGACGAAGCCCAGGCCGCCTTTGCCACCAAGGTCGTCGTGCTCATCCACGTCGACGGCAGCGTCACCGTCACCGACGACGGCCGCGGCATCCCCGTCGGCATGCACTCCACCGGTCGCCCGGCCACCGAGATGGTGTTCTGCGAGATGAACTCGGGCGGCAAGTTCGACCAGAACTCCTACAAGGTCTCGGGCGGCCTGCACGGCGTCGGCGCCGCAGTCGTGAACGCCCTCTCCGAGTATCTCGAGGTCGAGATCCACAGAGATGGCAAGGCCCACAAGCAGACCTTTGCCCGCGGCATCCCGACCTCGGGCGTCGAGGTCATCGGGCCGGCCACCGATCGCGGCACCACGGTGCGCTTCAAGCCCGACCCGCTGATGTTCCGCCGCACCGACTTCAGCTTCGACGTGCTGTCGTCGCGGCTGCGCGAGCAGGCGATGCTCAACAAGGGCGTGCTGATCACGATCGTCGACGAGCGGGCCACCGACAAGCGCCACGACTTCACCTTCGAGCACGGCATCCGCGAGTTCGTCTCGCACCTCAACAAGAGCAAGTCGGTGCTGCACAAAGAGCCGATCTCGATGGTCGGCGAGCGCGTGCTCGGCGCCGGCGCGGCCTCGGGCCCGCCCCAGACCTGCAGCATCGAAGTCGCGATGCAGTGGAATGATTCATATTCTGAAAATACCTTCTGTTTCACCAACACGATTCGCAACAAAGAGGGCGGCACCCACCTCGCCGGCTTCCGCACTGCGCTCACGCGCACGCTGAATACTTATATTCAGAAAGAGATGCAGAAGCAGATCGGCAAGATGGAGATTGAAGGCGACGACATGCGCGAGGGCCTGTGCGCCGTCGTCAGCGTCAAGATGCCTGATCCGAAGTTCAACGATCAGCCGAAGTCGAAGCTGGTGTCGGCCGACGTCACCCCCTGCGTCGCCAGCGTCGTCGCCGAGCGCCTGGCCGCCTGGCTCGACGAGAACCCCGCCGAGGCCAAGAACGTCTGCGGCAAGGTCATCGACTCGGCCCGCGCCCGCGAAGCCGCCCGCAAAGCCCGCGAGCTCACGCGCCGCAAAGGCGCCCTCGACGGCATGGGCCTGCCGGGCAAGCTCGCCGACTGCCAGGAGAAAGACCCCGCGCTCTCCGAGATCTACATCGTCGAAGGCGACTCGGCCGGTGGCTCGGCCAAGAGCGGACGCGACCGCCGCACGCAGGCGATCCTGCCGCTGCGCGGCAAGATCCTGAACGTCGAAAAAGCCCGCTTCGACAAGATGCTCTCGAGCGTCGAGATCACGACGCTCATCACCGCACTCGGCACCGGTATCGGTAAAGACGAGTTCGACGCGCAAAAATCACGATATCATAAAATCATCTTGATGACCGACGCCGACGTCGACGGCAGCCACATTCGCACGCTGCTCTTGACGTTCTTCTATCGTCAGATGAGAGAGCTGGTCGACCGCGGCTATCTCTACATTGCCCAGCCGCCGCTCTACAAGGTCGCCAAGGGCAAGACCGAGAAGTACCTGAAGGACGACGACGTCCTCGAGCGCTACCTCATCGACGAGAGCATCCGCACCGCCACCGTGCGCGCCAACGGCAAGCCGGTCGAGAACGACGCCCTGCGCGCCGCCTGCCTCGCCTGGTACGGCTACCAGCGGCTCTTGCAGCGCATGCGCCGCCGCATCGACATCAAGTCCCTCGACGCCGTCGTCCGCGGCGCCGGCATCGACAAAGGCGACCTCGCCACCGCCGTCCCCGTGACCGGCGACGCTGCCAACGGCGAGGCCGTCACATTCGAGCCCGTGGCCTTTGACGCGGCGGCCGTCGAAGCCCGGCTGCTGAAGCACCTGAAGCAACACGCGCCGAACACCCTGCCGCTCAGCATCGAGGTCGCCGACGACGGCGCCCGCCAGAACGCGCGCACGCTGACCGTCAAGACGTTCCACAACGGCGCGCCGGTCGAGACGCGCATCACCCAGGCGCTCGTCGAGGGGCCCGAGTACCACGAGCTCTTGCGGCTCTCGCGCATGATGCAGCTGCTCGGCGAGGCCCCCTACGTGATGGAGAAGGGGCAGTCGGTCATCGAGTGCGCGACCATCGACGAGCTTGTGCAGAAGCTCGACGACGAAGCGCGCAAGGGTCACACCATCCAGCGCTACAAGGGTCTGGGCGAGATGAACCCGAACCAGCTGTGGGAGACGACCATGAACCCCGGCAACCGCACGTTGCTGCAGGTGCAGGTCGAGGACGCCGTCGAAGCCGACCAAGTCTTCACCGACTTGATGGGCGACGAGGTCGAGCCCCGCAAGATCTTCATCGAAAAGGCCGCCCTCGACGTCGTCAACCTCGACATCTGAGGGCACCTGACCGCACCTGACGGCACCTGACCGCACCTGACGGCATCCGGCGGCGGGGCTCAGGCGTTTCTGCGGCTGTCCGCCGTGGCCGCGTCGAGCGACGAGACGCGCTCGCGCCAGACGACCTGCTTTCGGGTCAGCGCCAGCGCCGTCCACCACGGCAGCAACAGCACCGACGCCGGCAGCGACCACAGCGCGTGCAGGCGCGGACGTCGTCGTCCGACCAGGGCTTCGTCGACGATGAGCGACAGCGCGTCGATGACGGGGCAGGCCACGGCACCCACCAGCCACGTCGATGCGTCGTTCGTTTGCGCGATCGTGGAAACGACGAAAGCGACGAAGCACACCGGTCCGGCGTTGCTGAGGAGCGTGGTTGTCGTCCCCCACAGCAGCGTCGTCGGCGTCAGCAGCGGGCCCACGGTGCGCGCCGCCGACAGCCAGCGCACCACCTGCGCCGTGGTCGCCGACCACGACGGATCGCTGGCGTGCACGGTCACCGTCGACGGCAGCGCCCGCACGCGCTCCCCGCGCTTCTTGACCAGGAAGCCGAGCGCGTGGTCGTCGACCAGGGAGCCGCGGATGCTGTCGAGCAGGGCGGGCAGCACGCCGTCGTCGTTGCGCACCGCCTGGCCCGCGGCGATCGAGGTGCCGTTTCGCAGCAGCCGCCAGCCGAGGAAGTAGAGCGTGAGGTTCCAGTGCAGCGTGAAGCTGGCCAGCACGGCGTCCCCGGCGCCGCGGGCCTGGTGGTAGGCGGGCAGGGCGAAGCTCAGGCGCAAGCCCGGGTCGTGGACGTGGGCGGCCACCCGGCGCAACAGCCAGCCGTCGTCGTCGACGACGACGTCGGAGTCGAACAACAGCACCAGCGCGTGGCGGGCGACGCGGGCCCCGCAGCGCAGGCGGCGCACCTTGTCGACGTCGCCGGACAGCAACTCGAGTGAAGCTGCCAACGACGGTGCCAGCACCTGCACCAGCGGCAGCGCCGCCAGCTGCGCGCGCCTGGGGTGGTCGTCGTCGACGACCACGATGATCTCGAGGGCGTCGAAGCGGGGCGCGCTCTGGCCGAGTACCCGCAGCGTCGACAGCAGCCGCTCGTCCCAGCCGTAGAGCGGGATGACGATCGACACCGCCGGTCCGTGATCGATGGGCGGCAGCGAGCGTTGCTCAACGACGATGGCGACGGTGACCAACAGGGCCCGGGCCAGCACCGCCGCGACGACCGCCCCGACCACGACGCCGACCACGACGCCGGCGGCGACGATCAAGCCGCCGCCTTTGGCGTCCGCTCCGGCTTCGTCGTTTCCGATACTTCGATCACTTCGCCATTGCGTGAACCGTAGGAGGCAAAGACCTCGGGGCAGTGGGTCGGCAACAGCTCGATCTCCGGGAACTGCTGCGAAAAGGCATGCAGGATGTCGAGGGTGCGGCGGTAGTCCTTTGACGACGACAGCAGCGGGCGGGTGATGGCGCCGGGCATGCGCACCTCGCGGATGGCCTGGCGGTACCAGACCGCGTCGGCGCACAAGAGCTTGCGCGTCGGCGCGCCCGACGGGTTGCCAGCAGACGCGCTGCCGTCATCGAGCTGCACCAGCATGCCGACCTGGCCGGCGGCGTGGCCCGGCAGCTCGACGAGCAGCACGCTGCGATCGCCGAACAGGTCGTGGGCGCGGGCGAAGGGGCCGAAGCCGGGGTCGCAGAAGCGGTCGAGGCAGAAGACGCGCTCGCCGAAGCCGTCGGGCAACAGCCCGGGCACGAAGCCCTTGCGCACGGCGTTGAGGCCGCGGCGCGAGCGCGCGTCGCGCCAGGCGTCGGCGTGGACGATGACGTCGGCGTCGTCGAAGTCGCGGACGCCGGCGATGTGGTCGCCGTGGAAGTGCGACAGCACGATCCGGTCGACGTTCGGGGTGCCGAGGCGCGCCAGCTGGGCCTTGACCTCGTTGTCGGGCACGCAGGTCACGGGCGTGACCTTGGCGTAGAGGCTGAACGGAAAGCGCCGCGTGTGCTCGTGGAAGTGCCGGCTGTAGCCGGAGTCGAAGAGCGTGACGCCGAAGCGCGGGTGCTCGACGACGGCGACCATGGAATGAAACGGCACGATCTCGTGGCGCGCGCCCTTCAGCACGTGGTGCTCCCAGCCCTCGGTGTGGCCGGTGAACAGCAGCCGCAGCCGCACCGACGACGTCGATGGCGCCTCGTCGGTCTGGGTGAGGTGCTTCACCGTGCGCGCCAGTCCGTCGTCGAGCGACACGCGCGGCGCGTAGCCGAGCACGCTCTTGGCCTTGCCGATGTCAAAGGTCTGCGTGCGCGCCAGCAGCGCGGCGCCGTAGCGCGTGAGGCGCGGCTCGCCGAGGGCGGGCAGCGCGCGGTGCACGGTCTCGAGCACGGCGGCGACGGCGTCGACGACGTCGGCGGAGATGGGCCGCGGCTCGGCGGGCAGCCCGGCCGCGGCGAGCACCTGGCGCAGCAGCGGCCAGATGGCCCGCGGCTCGTCGTTGGTGATGGTGAAGACCCCGCCGGCGGCGCCGTGGTCGCGGCACAGCAGCAGCGCATCGACGAGGTTGCCGACCCAGGTGAGGTCGAGCTGGTTGTCACCGCGGCCGATCTGCCGGAGGCGTCCGCGGGCAGCGGCGTTCAACAAGCGCGGCAACAGCGTGGTGTCACCCGGCCCGATGATGGCCCGCGCCCGGACGATGACGGCGTCGAGACCGCGGTCTTTGACGGCGGCCTGCACGAGCGCTTCGGCGGCGGCCTTTGTGCGGGCGTAGTCGTTGACGAAGACCGCGGGCAGCGGGTCGCTCTCTTTGACGCCGGTCTTGTCGGACTTCTCGAAGTGCACGGCCGTCGTCGACACATGGACCAGCCGGCGCGTGCGCGCGGCGACGCAGGCGTCGACCACGTGGCGGGTGCCGTCGACGTTGATGCCCCGGAAGTCGGCGGTGGTGCCCCACGGCGCAGAAAGCGCGCCGCTGTGGAACACGAGATCGTGGCCGGCGACGGCGGCGGCGACGGCCTTCTCATCCCGCAGGTCGCCGCGCAGGCGCCGGATGCGCTCGTGGAACACCCGCGGCTGGGCGTAGAGGTTGCGTCCGAACACGGTGACCTCGTGGCCTTCGTCGGCGAGGGCGCGGGCCAGCCACGACCCGAGGAAGCCGGTGCCACCGGTGACGAGGACGCGCTGCGGGACCGCCATCGAGCCGACGTGGCAGACGACGTCGACGACGACAACGCGGTCGACCTGTGGGTCGGCCAATCCGCCGGTCAGCCGTCAGTGGGTCACGGCGCGCGCCAGCGCCGGGCACGTCGCAAAGACCTGGTCGACGCGCGCCAGGTCGGTGGGTGCCTGGCTGACGTCGAGGTCGGCGAGCCCGAGGGCATCAGCAGCCCGGGCCGCGACCCGCTCGCGCAGGCTGCCGTCGCGGCCCCGCAGCCGCTCGCGCAGCTCAGTGAGAGCCGAGACGCCCCGGGCGCAGCGCTCGTTGGTCGACGTGCAGCAGTCGTATTCGGCGTGATGCGACCACCACACCGACGAGAGCTCGTGGTCGATGCCGTGGGCGCGGGCGCCGCTGCCGACGAGCAGCGCGAACGACACCGCCAGCAGCGCGGCGCTGCCGACGACCAGCCGCAGCAACAGCAGGTTGCGGGCTTCGCGGGCGACGCGGTCTTGGGCGGCGGCGACGTCGACGGCGCGATCGGGGTGGGCCGCCGAGGTCGACGGCAGCGACGTCTCCGG
>JBKJNL010000568.1:0-3948 GCA_046593615.1 Myxococcota bacterium
GGTCGCGCAGGGCGCAGTCGAGCTCGTGCTCGGGCAACACGACGTCGCCGTTGCAGCGGTCGGCGTAGACGTCGGCGCACACGGCGCCGTCCTGGCATTCGCCGCTGTCGATGCAGGAATCGCCCTCGGCCTTGCTGTCGCCGAGCAGGCACCGTTCGATGCCGTCGTCGGCGCGCACGCAGACGAAGCCGTCTTTGCAGCGGGGCGTGCCGTTGCCCGTGCTCCCGGTGCTCAGGTCGGCGCCACAGGGCAGCCCCTCTTCCGAGGCGTTGAACAGGTAGAGCGCGGTGCACGACGTCGACGTCGTCACCAGCAGCGCCATCACGAGCGCGGTCATCGAGCCGGCGGACGAAAACGCGGACGAAAACGAGACCTTCACTTGCCGGGCTCCATCACGTCTTCGAGGGCGCTCTGCTCGGCGTAGCCGTTGACCAACAAGACAGCGCCGGTGCCGACCATGCCCGCGGCCACGACATAGGCGACGTCGGCGCCGATCGAGGTGAACAGCCAGGTGCTCTTGATCTCTTCGAGGTCAGGGGCGGTCTGCGTGCGCGAGCGAAAGGCCTCTTGCTGGTTCAAGGTCAGCGAGCCGAGCACGATGCCCGTGGCCAGCGGCAGCACCGCCGTCGACGTCAGCACCCAGCCCGCGATGACCATGCCGGGGGTCTCGATCGCTTCGGCGTCGCCGGGCAGGCGGCTCGGGCCGCGGCGCTCGTCGGGCTTTTGATCGAGGCCCCGGCCGCCGTTGTCGGGTGGGTCGAGGCTGCCGACGTTGCCGCCTTGCAGGAAGCGCTCGCGCACGAAGCTCGTGGCGTCGCGCGCAAAGAAGTCGCCCTCGGTGCTGAAGCTCTTCTGCCCCCTGCGCTCGACGCGGCCGGAGACGCCGTCGACCCAGAAGCCGCTGACGTTGGCGATGGGTCCCTGCACCTCGACGAGGGTCAAGAGCACGCGATCGACCTTCAAGAAGCGAGCGATCGACCTTCAAGAAGCGAGCGATGTCGACGACGTTCTGGGCGTTGCCGGGCCCTTCTGAATTGGCGCCGCGCGCCAGGCGGCCCAGCAGATCGTCGAGCTTGGCGAAGCCGGCGGTGGGCTTGAGCGCCGCCTGCGCGGTGGCCTCGCTGCCCTTCTTGACGTCGACGGCGCCGCCCCAGGCCCGGTAGCCCTCGCGGTAGACGCGGATCAGGTGACGGCCGGCGGGCACGTCGAGGGTCATCGGCGAGGCCCCGCGCGGCACGCCGTCGACCCAGACCTCGGCGGCGCCGGTGGTGGCGTAGACGGTGAGCTGTCCCATCGGCGGCGTGCGCCAGCCTTTGACGACGTCGTCGAACAGCTTCTTGGCCCGCGGCGGCGCGTCGGCGGCCATGCGGAAGCCGGGGTCGAGGGCCAGGGCCTTTTCAAAGGCCTGCTTCGCCGGACCGCTCTCGCCCTGCAGCGCGAACGTCGTCGCCTGCTTCTCGAGCGTGTCGACGACGTCGTTGATGCTGGTCAGCGCGGCGGCGCCCTGCTCATAGGCGACCAGGGCCTGGGCATAGGCGTCGGCGGCCACCGGCAGGTCGACCATCGACAGCCCGAGGTCGGCCTTGTCTTTCAACCGCCGGGCCTCGGCGAGCTTTGCGACAGCGGGCGGCGCATCGACGGCGTCGAGCAGGGCCTCGAGGTCGATGACGGTCAGCTCGGGCGATCCGGCGACGGCCTCGCGGGCGGCGGCGGCCACCTGCACGGCGGCCCGGGCCGAGCTGCTGTCGACGGGGATGCCGATGGACGCGGTCAACAAGCCATCGGCGGCTTGGGCCGCGGTGGCGGACGACAACCACGCGGCCAGGAGAGAAAAAGCGATGCGACGCACGTCGTCACCGTAGCACCAGCCCGCCGATCCATGCATGCCGCCCGCGTCGTCGGCGACGGCTATGCTGCCGACGTCGTGGACATCATCACGTTCGCCATCCCGTTCTTCTTTCTCTTGATGGGCGTCGAGCTCGTCGTCGGATTCTTCAAAGGCGGCCCAACGCGCGGCCGGCGCCTCTACCGCGGTGCCGACGTCGCCAACTGCCTGGCGCTGGGCACCCTGCAGACGG
The DNA here is from genome assembly GCA_046593615.1 of Myxococcota bacterium. Classification (GTDB taxonomy): domain Bacteria; phylum Myxococcota; class UBA727; order UBA727; family VGSZ01; genus VGSZ01. Next base: position 2,079 of record JBKJNL010000568.1, read on the forward strand.
TCTTTGCCACCGTGGCCGCTGGTTTCTTGTCTTTTATCTACCTGAAAACCTACGAGCACCGTCTCGTCACGCTGCCCGACAACAACGTCTGGGTGTGGCTCGTTGCCTTTGTCGGCGTCGATTTTTGTTACTACTGGTTCCATCGATCCAGCCACCGGATGATGCTGGCCTGGGCCACCCACGCGCCCCACCACAGCTCGGAAGACTACAACCTGGCCGTCGCTCTCCGGCAGGGGCCGGTGCAGCCCGTGGTGTCGCGTTTCTTCTACCTGCCCCTGGCGCTGCTGGGTGTTCCGTACTCGATGTTTGTGATCCTGGTGTCGATCAACACATTGTATCAGTTCTGGATCCACACCGAGTTGATCGGCAAGCTCGGTCCCATCGAGTGGATCTTGAACACGCCGTCGCACCACCGCGTGCACCACGGTTGCAATGGCCGGTATCTCGACAAGAACCACGCCGGCATCTTCATCATCTGGGACCGCCTGTTCGGCTCGTTCGTCGAAGAGGGCGACGGCGACGACGACAAACCGGTCTACGGCACGGTGACGGCGTCGCAGACGTGGAACCCGCTGCTGGCCTCGTGGCAGCCCTTCGCCGACCTGGGCCGCAAGTGGTCGGCGTCGACGTCGCTGGCCGACAAGCTGCGTTCGCTGCTGGCTCCGCCCGAGTGGCTGCCGCCGGGCATGTTTGCCGCTGCTTCGGTGACGGGCCCGCGCCACAAGCACGACCCGCCCATCGCCCGGCCGGTGGCCCGCTACGTCGCCGTCAGCTTCGTCGTCGTCCTCGGCTGCAGCGTCGCCTACTTCGTCGCCGCCCCCGGCCTCGAGGGCGTCGCCTCCGCCGTGGTCGCCGGCTGGCTCTTGTGGTCGTTCAGCTCGCTCGGTGCCGTGCTCGACGGCTGGCGCTTCGGCCGGGCCAGCGAGGTCGCGCGCCTGGTCGTCGGCGCCCCCGTCGTCGTCGCCACCGTGATGCTGTAGCCCCGCTGCATGACGCTCTCGGAAAAGGCCCGCAGCGAGACGCCCGAAGAGCGCGTGCGGCCGCTGCGCGTGCTGAACACGCTGGAACCAGCGTCCACGTCGCCCACAGCGTCTGGCGAGCAGCTGCTGGTGCACGAGATCTACGCCTCGATCCAGGGCGAGAGCACCTGGGCCGGCGTGCCGTGCTCGTTCGTGCGCTTGACCGGCTGCCACCTGCGCTGCACCTACTGCGACACCGAGCACGCCTTTCATGAGGGCACGGTGCGCTCCGTCGACGACGTCGTCGCCGCGGTGGCCGCCCAGGGCATCCCGCTGGTCGAGCTGACCGGCGGCGAGCCGCTCTTGCAGCGAGGAGCGGCGACGTTGATCACCCGGCTGCTCGACGCCGGCCACACGGTGCTGGTCGAGACCTCGGGTGCGGTCACCGTCGAGGGCCTCGACCCGCGGGTGCGTTTGATTGTCGACATCAAGACCCCGGGGTCGGGCGAGCACCAGCGCAACCGGTGGGCGAACCTGCCGCTGCTGAAGCCCGGGCTCGACGAGCTCAAGCTGGTGATCGTCGACGACGCCGACTACGCCTGGGCCAGCGACGTCGTCGCCACGCGCCCGATTCCGCAGGGCGTCACGGTGCTTTTGTCACCGTGCTTTCCGACGATGTCGCCGCAACGATTGGCGGAGAAGATCATCGAAGACCGCCTGCCGGTCCGCTTCCAGCTGCAGATGCACAAGGTGCTCTGGGGCGAAAAGACCGGCGTCTGACTTCGTCAGACCGCACCGCAGGCACCGGATCCCTGCCACGACGACCGACCCCAGATAAGAAAGCCGAGGCCACCATGGCAGGGATCCGGTGCCTGCGGTGCGGTCTGACGAAGTCAGACGCCGGTCTTTTC
>JBKJNL010000781.1:0-3290 GCA_046593615.1 Myxococcota bacterium
CTGCAGCTGCTGGTGCTCGGCGGGCGCTCGCTGCCGCACGCCATGATGATGATGATCCCCGAGGCCTTTGAGAACGACCTCGAGATGGCCGACGAGCGGCGGGCCTTTTACGAGTACGCCTCGTCCCTCGTCGAGCCCTGGGACGGCCCGGCGGCCATGTGCTTCTCCGACGGCTCCCTCGTCGGCGCCACCCTCGATCGAAACGGTCTGCGCCCCGCGCGCTGGGTGCAGACCGCCGAGCGCATCATCCTGGCGTCAGAGGCCGGCGCATTCCCGGTCGACCCGGGGACAGTGTTGCGCAAAGGCCGCCTGCGTCCGGGCCGCATGCTGCTGGTCGACGTCGACGCCGGCCGCGTCGTCGAAGACGAAGAAGCCAAGCACGAGGTCACGGCCCGGTTTCCGTGGCGCCGCTGGATCGACAAGCACCGCACCAACTTCGAGGCTCTGCCCCGCGTCGAGCGTCCGCCAGGGCTCGAAGGCGAGCCGCTCGCCCGCCAGCTGCGCGCCGCCGGCGCCGTCGACGACGACATCAGCCATTTGCTGGTGCCGATGGCGACCCAGGGCAACGAGCCCGTCGGCTCGATGGGCAACGACACCCCCATCGCTGCGCTCTCCGAAAAGGGCCCGTCGCTCTTCGATTACTTCCACCAGCTCTTTGCCCAGGTCACGAACCCGCCCATCGATCCGCTGCGCGAGTCGCTGGTGATGTCGACGTCGATCGCCATCGGGCCTGACGGCAACACCTTTGAAGAGACGCCCGAGCACTGCCACCAGATCCCGCTGCCCGGCCCGGTGCTGCGAAACGGCGAGCTGGCCCGCCTGGCCGCCGTCGACGAAGGCGTCTTCGAGGCCCGCAAGCTCTCGACGCTCTTCCCGCTCCAGCACGATGGCAGCGGCGCCAAAGGCATGGAGGCCGCCCTCGAAGCCCTGTGCGACGCCGCCGTCGCCGCCGTCGACGACGGCGTCAACATCTTGATCTTGAGCGACCGCGGCGTCGACGACGACCACGTGGCGCTGCCGGCGCTGCTGGCGACGTCGGCGGTGCACCAGCGGCTGGTGCGCGAGGGCATCCGCATGCTCACGGGCCTCGTCGTCGAGAGCGGCGAGGTGCGCGAGGTGCATCACGTCGCCTGCCTGATCGGCTTTGGCGCCGCCGCCGTGTGCCCGTGGCTGGCCCTCGATGCCGTGCGCGACCTGTCGCACAAGAAGCAGCTCGTGCTGGGCGACGGCGCGGTGCTCGACGAGCAAGAGGCCCAACGCCGCTACGTCACCGGCCTGCACCACGGTCTGCAGAAGGTCATGTCCAAGATGGGCGTGAGCACCCTGCAGAGCTACTGCGGCGCCCAGATCTTCGAGGTGCTCGGCCTCGATGACGACGTCGTCGAGCGCTACTTCACCGGCACCGCCGCCCGTCTGTCGGGCGTGGGCTTGCAACGGCTGCACGACGAAGCGGTCGGCCGCCACGCCCGCGGCTTCGGCAAATCCGGCGCCGGCGTCGTCGTCGACGCCACCGGCCCGCTGCCCACGGGCGGCCTCTACCAATTTCGCACCGAGGGCGAGCACCACCGCTGGGCGCCCAAGACCGTGCACGCCTTGCAAAAGGCCGCGCGCGCCGCCGACCCCGAAACCGCAAAGACGTTGTTCGCCGACTACCTGCAGCGCGCCGACGAAGAAGACGCGCCGTCGACGCTGCGGGGCCTCTTCAAGATCGTGCCGTCGGCGACGCCGGTGCCCCTCGCTGAGGTCGAGCCGGCCACGTCGATCGTCAAGCGCTTCGTCACCGGCGCGATGAGCTTCGGCAGCATCAGCCCCGAGGCCCACGAGACGCTGGCCATCGCCATGAATCGCCTCGGCGCCCGCAGCAACTCCGGCGAAGGCGGCGAAGAAGCCGACCGGCCTGAAGAAGCCTGGAGCAAGATCCGCCAGGTCGCCTCGGGTCGCTTCGGTGTCACCGCCAAGTACCTGGTCGACGCCGACGATCTGCAGATCAAGATCGCCCAGGGCGCAAAGCCTGGCGAAGGCGGACAGCTGCCGGGCCACAAGGTCGACGCGCGAATCGCCGCCGTCCGGCGCACGACGGCGGGCACGACGCTCATCTCGCCGCCGCCCCACCACGACATCTATTCGATCGAAGACCTGTCGCAGCTCATCTACGACCTCGCCGTCGTCAACGCCGACGCCCGCATCAGCGTGAAGCTCGTCGCCGCCACCGGCATCGGCGCCATCGCCGCCGGCGTCGCCAAAGCCGGCGCCTCCGCCGTCGTCGTCGCCGGCTTCGAAGGCGGCACCGGCGCCGCGCCGCTTGGCTCTTTGCGCCACGCCGGCGTGCCGTGGGAGCTCGGGCTCGTCGAAGCCCAGCGCGTCCTCGTGCAACAGGGCCTGCGCTCGCGCGTGCGCCTGCAGGTCGACGGCGGCGTGCGCACCCCGCGCGATGTCATCGTCGCCGCGCTGCTCGGCGCCGAAGAATTCGGACTGGCCACCGCGGCCCTCATCGCCGACGGCTGCGTCATGCAGCGCCGCTGCCACCTCAACACCTGCAGCGTCGGCGTGGCCACGCAAGACCCGGTCTTGCGCGCCAAATTCCAGGGCAAGCCCGAGCACATCGTGCAGATGATGCTGGCCGTCGCCGAAGGCGTGCGCGGTTGGCTGGCGCAGCTCGGCGCCCGCTCCCTCGACGATGTTGTTGGCCATGTCGAGCACCTGTCGGTGCGCGAAGACCTCGCCACACCAAAGGCCCGGGCCCTCGACGTGTCGACGTTGCTGGCGCCGCCGGTGTCGAGCGGGGCTGCGTCTGCGTCGGCGGTGCTGCGGTGCGCGCAGCCGATGAAGAAAGACACGTCGACGCACCTCGACGCGGGCTTCAACATCGACGCCGCGCTCACCGGCACGGGCAAGGTGTTGATCCACGCCAACGTCACCAACGTCGATCGCGCCGTCGGCACCGGCCTGGCTTCGCGCATCGCCCGCCTGCACGGCGACGACGGCCTCGCCAGGATCCTCGGCGACGACGCCGTCACGCTGCAGCTCAAGGGCTCGGCGGGGCAGAGCCTCGGTGCGTTCTTGCCGGCGGGCGTGCTGCTGCTGCTCGACGGCGAGGCCAACGACGGCGTCGCCAAGGGACTGTGCGGCGCCACCGTCGTGCTGCGACCGCCACCTTCGTCAACGTTCGCGCCCCACGACAACGTCATCATCGGCAACAACGCGCTCTACGGCGCCACCGGCGGGCGGCTCTTCGCCAGCGGCCTGGCCGGCGAGCGCTTCGCGGTGCGCAACTCGGGCGCTCAAGCCGT
>JBKJNL010000839.1:0-7351 GCA_046593615.1 Myxococcota bacterium
TAGATCTTGCCCATGCCGCCGTGACCGAGGCGCCCGAGCAGCACGTACTTGCCCAGGCGTCGTCGGGCGGTCGGTTTCATGACCAGCCGGTCGACTTCCGCACCTTCCAAAAGATCGTGCTCCTGCGTGTGACGAGGCTCCGCGGGCGACGGCGGCGCCTTGGCTGCCGGTGCCCGTGACGTCGCCCGCTTCGTCGGAAAGGGTCCTCCCTCACACCGCCGGAGTCAAAGGACTCGTCGCTGCTGCGCCCGTCGTGGAGGGGCCCCGAAGCGGCCCACGTCGGTCACGACGCCCGATCGTGCCGATCGCCCAGAAGCGAAGCGGTTCGACGTCACACCGGCGTCGCGGTCTCCAGCCAGGCGGCGGTCTCGTCGACGAGGGCCCGGTGGCTCTTGGCGACGAACAAGGTGTCCTGGTAGGCGGTCGGGTCAAAGGCCGTGGTGACGGCTTCGCGAATGGAAAACGGGCGCAGCGTCGCGTTCTGCTCGAACGACGACAGCTCGCCCGACGACGACAACAGCCCGGCCGCGCAGGTCTTGAGCGCGCCATCTTCCTCAAAGACGCCGAACTCCACGGTCCACCAATAGGCGCGGATGACGGCGAGGGCCCAGTCGTCGTCGCCGTCGTCGCTGCGGCTGATGGCCTGGCCGAAGAGGCGGTTGAGCCGCATGAAGTCCGGGTGAGCGAGGGTCGCCGCGTGGCCGAGCAGCTCGTGCACGACGTCGGGCTCGGGTGTGTAGAACGGCCGGCTGTGGTGCCGGATGTATTGCGTGCTGCGGAACTCGTGGTCGCCGAGCCCGCGCAGAAAGTCGCGGGCGACGACGAGGCCCGCGGCGGGGATCATGAGGTAGCCGCCTTTGGCCGAGAGCTGCCGGTTGACCTCGGCGAGCTGCGGGATGTGATCCATCGGCAGGGGCAGCTCGCGGCTGGCCTCGTGGTAGGCGCGGCCGGCGCGGGCGGCATGGATGGGCGTCAGCGCACGGCGAATCTGCTGCCACACCGCATGCTCGGCGTCGGTGTAGGGCGCATCGGGGACAGCCTGTCCGCGCTGCCAACCGCTCGCGAGCCGCGCGATCTCGTCGCGCCGCGCGCGATAGGCCGGATCGAGAAAGCCGGGATGGTCGGCGGAGAGGGCAACGACGGCGCCGGTGGCAACTGCATCCATGCCGCCGAGCCTAGAGCGCATTTTGGAGCCGCGCCGTGAACGACGCAGACATGTCGCAACGACGCCGCCGGCTTCGACGGTCGGCGCTCCGCTATTTCGTCGGCGTCGGCGTTGGCGTTGGCGTTGGCGTGGGCGTCGGCGTCGGCGTCGCACCGATGCCCAGCAGCTGCAAAAAGGCCTCTTCGCTCGGCGGACGGTCCAGGAAGTCCTGCAGCAGCACGCTGGGCTCGACGACGCGGCCGCGGGAGATGACGCGGTCGCGGTATTCGCGGCCGGTCTTTTCGTTGAGCAGGCCCTCTTTCTGGAAGCGCGTGAACATGTCGGCGGCAAAGACCTCGCTCCACAGGTAGCCGTAGTAGCCGCCGTCGTAGCCACCCATCATGTGGCCAAAGGTGCCGGCGAAGTGCTCGGCTTTGTCTTCCGGGAACTTCATGATGTCGGCCCAGGCCTTTTTGGCGACGGCGTCGGCGCTGACCTTGTCGGCCGTGTGGATCGCGTGGTCGAAGCTGCCGAGGAACACCTGGCGCGAGTACTTCACGCCGGCGTCGTACTTGCGGGCCGCCGCGATTTTTTCGGCGAGCTCTTTGGGCATCGGCCGCGTCGGGTCTTTCGGATCGATCGAGATGATCGCCAGGACCTCGGGAGCAAAGGCCCAGTTCTCGAGCATCTGCGAGGGCGCTTCGACGAAGTCGAGGGCCGTGCGCGTGCCCGCTTGCGACGGGTAGCGCGACGTCGTCAGCGCCTCGTGCATCACGTGGCCGAACTCGTGGAACAGCGTGTCGACCTCGTCCATCGACAGCATCGACGCCTTGCCGTCGGCGGGCGGCTGGAAGTTCACCACCAGCGCGGCCATCGGGATCGAATAGCCCCCGCTTGCATTGGCAGATGAGGGCGTCGCGCCGGGTGCGGCGACGGCGTGCCCGGGCGAGAGCGTGAATTCGGCGGCGTGGCCGTACTTGCCTTCGCGCGGGTAGAGGTCGGCGTAGAACTTGGCGACCAGCTTGCCCGTGCCCCTCTCGTTGACCTCGTAGAGCGACACGCCATCGGACCAGGTCTCGGCACCCGGCACCTGGCGGAAGGTGATGCCGAACAACGTCGAGTAGACTTGGAACATCCCGGCCATCACCTTGTCGGCGGGGAAGTAGCCGCGGACGACCTCGTCATCGATGGCGAAGTCGCGCTTCTTGATCTGGTTCATGTAGTAGCGCCAGTCCCAGGCGTTGATGACGGGCTTCGTCGTCTTGGTCTCGGCCGCCTTGAGCGCCAGCATCTTTTCGGTGTCGGCCTTGAGCCCCGGCTCGAGGCCCTTCTTCATGCGGGACAAAAAAGCGGTGACGGTGGCGGCGTTCTTGGCCATGCGGTCTTCGGTGACGTAGTCGACGTGGGTCGGGTAGCCGAGCAGCTTGCCGGCCTGGGCCCGCAGCGTGATGGCCTCGTCGAGCAGCTTGAGGTTCTCTTTGCCGCCGCGGTTCATGAAGGCGACCTCCATCTTTTTGCGCGTGGCCTCGTTCTTCGCGTTCTCCATGACCGGGTAGTAGTCGGGGTACTTCGTCGTCAGGACGATGGAGCCCTTCTTCTTTTTGTCTTCATGCGCGGCGATGAAGTCGGCGGGCAAGCCGTCGAGCTCTTGGGCCGTGACGGTGAAGTGGCTCGTGTCTTCGTTGAGGTTCTTGCTGAAGCGGCTCGACAGCTCGGCCAGCCGCGAGCGCACGGTCACCAGCTTGGCGCGGTCGGCGTCGCCAAGCTCGAGGCCGTTTCGCTTGAAGTCGAGCATGGTGAGCTCAACGAGGCGGTTGGCCTCGCTGTCGAGCCGCACGGTCTTGCCGCCGTTTTCGAGGAAGCCCTTCATGGCCAGGTAGAGGTCTTTGCGGGCCGACAGCGCCACGCTGTACTTGCCGGCGCGCTCTTCACAGGCCGCACCCGCGTCGCGCACGGCCGGGTCTTTGTGGATGTCCTTCATGAACATCAGCCGGCTGACGGTCTCGCTGTAACGAGCCGTGATGCTGTCGTAGGCGACGAACGAGTCGTCAAAGGTGCGCTTGTCGTCGGGGACGGCCACGAGCGTGAGCAGTGCGGCGTCGGTGTCTTTTTCGGCCTGCTCGCAGCCCGCGGTGAGCTCGGCGGGCGTGAACGTGGTGCGCAGCGGCGCGACGTCGACGGCGACGGGTCCGCTCGGCGGCGGCGGCGGCTCGGCCGGCTTCGTCGTTGTCGTCGGCGCCGAATCGGGCTTCGGGTCGTTGCCGGCGCAGCCCCCGGCAAAGAGGCTGGTGAGGGCGGTGAGGACGAGGGCCAGCGGCACGGCAGAGCGGAGTTGCATGCCGGGCTTCTGGCCCGGCGCGACCGCCATCGACAAGGGCCTGCTGTTGAAAGGCACCGCCGGGGACGGGCGCCGCGGCACGGAACTCACCGGCTACGGCGACGACGGCGCGAGCAGCTTGCCGCCGCGCGAGCGGGCCAGCGTCAGCAGCGCGCTGCGAAACTGAAGGAGGCCTGGCTGGTTCTTTGCCAAAAGCTCGGGGTCGCTCTCGTCAAAAAACAGCGTGGCAAAGAAGCAGACGGAGACGGCGATCGACTTCTCGCTGGTCGTCGAGAACGCGCCGACGAAGGGGTGCGAGGCGGCGAAGCGGCGGGCGTACACGTCGTCGAAGACCTCGAGGGATCGCAAGAGCGCGCCGGCGTCGTCGCTCTCTTTTTCGACGATGGCGCCGGCGGGTCCTTCGCGGACGAACACGCGCGATGAAAATGGCACGGGCGCGCCGTCGAACAGCGCGTCTTCGTAGGGCAGGAGCTCTTCGGAGCGCTCGGCCGACCCGGCCCGCGAGACCTCGCGCAGCGGCCAGCCGGCCACGAGCACGACGCCGCTGTCGCGTCCGGCGGCGACGACGGCCTCGACGATGGCGCGGCGTTCGACCGGCGTCGGCGCCGGCGCCGCCAGCTCCCACACCAGGATCGGATCGGTGGCGTCGTAGGAGCACCAGCGGTTCTTCATGGCTTGCTTCTACCGCGCGGCGTGACGCACGCCCCACGACCGCGGCCGCAATTCTGGCAGCCTGCCGGCCATGAATTCCGCCGTCGTCGCCGACCGCCCCGTTGTCTCAAAGACCGAACATTGGCTCATCACCCGCGCCCCTGGGCTGCTGGTGGTGGTGCTGCACGGCGAAATCGACGACGTCGCCAGCGACGGCTGGCGGGCGGTGTGCGCCGACAACTTTGCAACGGCGGGCCATCCGCGCTTCGCGTTTGTCGACACCAGCCGTGCCCTCGGCGTGGCCACGTTGCCCGCCCGCATGCGCTCGGCGGGGTTCTTGCGCACGAGCGCCCGCCAGATGGAGTCGGTCGCCCTCGTCGCCGGCGTGCAGACCACGTTCCTCATCAAGACCGTGATGCGCGTGGCCGGGCTGCAGAATGTCCACCTCGTCGACGACAGCCACGCCGCGGCGGTGCTGGCGCGTTTCGAAGCCGGCGTCGATGCGTTCGCGCCGGCTGCGGCCGCGGCCGCTGATTGATCGCCTGGTGTTCCGGCGATCCTCACGGTGACGACGTCGTTTTCGCCGTCGTCTTGGGCGTCGTCGCCGCCTGAGCGTCCCAGGCCGGATCGCGCAGGCAGCGGGCCAGGGCCAGGGCGGCGGGCTTTCCCCGCGGGGTGTAGCCGCCGTCGTCGTCGCCGCCGAAGCCGAACCAGTTCCAGACGTAGAAGCCGCCGAGGGCGCCGTCGCGGGCTTCATGCTTCCAGGCGTCGCAGAAGCGGTCGTAGAGGCGGGCTTGCAGGGCGAGGTCGACGGGGGCTTGCGCGGTCTCGTCCCAGGGGTGCCAGGCCGCCGTCGCTCTCGACGGGTAGCCCACCTCGGTGAGCAGCAGCGGTTGTTGTCGTCGTCGGGCAAACGACAGCAGCTGGCGCCGCGGCGTCGCCCAGGCCGCGGCGATGTCGTCGTCGTCGTCGCCAGTGCCATCGCCAGTGCCGTCGCCAGTGCCGTCGCCAGGGGCGGGGGCCAGCTCGAAGTAGGCCGTGATGCCGATCAGGTCGACGGCGTCCCAGAAGGGCACGCGCTCGTAGTGGTCCCAGTTGGCCGAGTAGAGCAGCGCGCCGCCGTAGCGGCCGCGGACCTCGGCGATGAGCGCGCGCCAGCGGCCTTCGTGCTGCTCCATCGACAACAGCTCGCTGCCCACCGACAGGCGCGCGGCGCCGCCCGCGCGGGCCAGCTCGGCCATGGTGACGACGAAGTCGCGGTAGCTGTCGAACCAGGCGTCGACGCCGGCGAGGGGCGCGATGCGGCCGCGCCACTCGCTGCGGGTGTGCTGTTCGAGGCGCACGATGGGGAACAGCGTCGTCCGCAGCCCGCGCTGTCGGGCCTGCTGCAGGGTGCGGACGACGGTGGCGTCGTCGGCGGTCCGCGTCGTTGGTGCGACGCTGCGGTGGATGCGGGCGCTGTCGATGCGCTGCTGGGACCAGACGACGGCAACGAGCACGTCGGTGGCGCCGGTCGCCTGGATCTCGTCGAGCAGCGGTCCGTAGTCCCAGGCCGGATCCTGGGCGAACAGCCCCAGCGCCACGCCCTTGTGCGTCGCCGTCGCCGTCGGTGTCGTCGTTGTCGGTGTCGACGTCGACGGTGCTGACGGCGCCGCACGGGGCTCGGGCGCGCAGGCCAGCAGCGCGCCCAGACACAGGAGGCAGAGAGGTGACGCGATGCGCATGTGGGCGGAGCCGGTTGACGCGGCAACCCGTCGTCGCAGAGATTCGCCCCGCCCGCAAAGCGCAGGCGAGATTCCGGAGAACGTCGTCGTGGATTGCCCGAGCTGTGGAGCCCCCGGCCAGACAAAGGCGCGCTGCGAGGCGTGCGGCTTCGCCTTTGCCAAAGAGGGCGGCGGCGACGACGACGCGCTCTCGCTGTTCCTCGGCCTCGTGTGCACGACGTGCGACGCCTACAACGACCCGGGCACGACGGTGTGCATGAGCTGCGGCACGGCCCTGCAGCTCTCTGACGATGCCGGCGACTTCGCCCAACCGCCGTTTTCGATGGCGGCGTCCGATCCCGCGCAATCGTCGTCGCCGCCGCCTGCGCCGGCGCGGTCGTCGTCGCCCCCGTCGTCGTCGTCGTCGTCGTCGTCGTCGTCGGTTGGGCCGCAGCTGCCGTCGACCGCACCTCCGCTGGCCCTGAGCAGCGCGATGACCGCGCCGCCGTCGTGGATGACGCCGCCCACCGGCAGCCCGCTGTCGACCAACCTGGCGATGAAGAAGGTCGACCTGGCCGACCTCGCCGGACAGGCCGGCGCTGCCGTCGGTCTGTCGGCGCCGCGTCCGCCACTCTCGCCGATGGCGGCACCGCCGAGCGCGCCTTCGATCGCCGCGAACGTTCGCAACGCCGCCGGCAACGTCGCTGGCAACGTCGCTGGCACCGTCGCTGGCCCGGTCTCGCCGGCCACCGCCACCCCCAAGGCCCGGTGTTGGCGCTGCACCACCGACCTCGAGCCCCACGACAAGTTCTGTCGCAACTGCGGGGGCCGCGCCGACGGCCTGCCGGGCGCGCCGGTGGCGTCGACGTCGACGGTGCCGTCGTCGTCGGTGGCCACGCAGATGATCTCCGCGCTCAAGCTGCCGAGCGTGCCCGCCGGCGGTGGTGGCCTGCCGGGCGCGACCATGGTCATCCCGGCCTTCAAGGCCGCCAACGCCGGCGCCGCCAACGCCGCGCCCGCGCAGGGCGGACCGTCGGCGACCATGTTCTTTGGCGCCGCCACCACCGAGCGCGTCGCCAAGCTCATCCTCGTGCGCGGGCAGTCGCAGTTCGGCAACCAATGGCGCCTGCAGGCCGGCGAGACCGTCATCGGCCGCAGCACCGGCATGGTGCTCTTCCCCGACGACACCGCGCTGGCGCCGCGCCACGCCAGGTTGGTGTTCCGCGGCCTTGACCTCTGGCTGGAGCCCGAAGAGAGCGTCAACGGCGCGTTTCTGCGGCTGCGCGAGCCGACCCGCCTCAAAGCCGGCGACGAATTCGTCATCGGCGCCCAGCGGCTGCGGCTGCTCACCGACGACGAGCGACCCGCCGGCGTCGCCGCCACCTCCGACCACAACGGCACGCGGCTGTTGGGGTCATTGGTGAAGCCGACGCCGCCGCTCATCGTCATGCGCGTCGCCGCCGACCCGCGCTTCCACGAGGTCTACTTCCGCGCGCAGCGGTTGATGACCATCGG
>JBKJNL010000859.1:0-4985 GCA_046593615.1 Myxococcota bacterium
GCTGCGCCGGGGCGCGGGCATGCCGCGCGGTGCCGGCGCAGGCACGGGGCCGGTGCGGTTGGTCGGCTTCGTCGACGTCGACGACGACGGCAGCGTCGACGGTGACGCCGGCGTTGACGACGTCGACGACGGGGCGCGGGCGACGCGCTCGGTGAGCTCGATGGGCGCGCCCTTTTTGGGCGCGGCCTCGGAAACGTTGGGCTCGTGGCCGACCGCCGAGTCCTGCGGCGGCGGCGGCGGCGGTTGGCGCGGGGCCACCGGAGGTGCCTGCACCGCCCGCGTGACCGGCGCCGACGTCGACGGCGCTACAGGTGCGGAAGTCGCCGGCCGCGGCACCGACACCGGAGCCGACGGAGCTGACGGAGCAAGAGGAGCCACCGTCGGCGTCGGCGCTTTCTTCGCCGGCGGCGGCATCGTCGCTCTGAGCTCGATGGTCGGCGACGCCGAGTCGGGAGGCGCCATGCGCGTCCACGGGATCGAGTGCTCGGGCTCGGTGGGCAGCTTCAGGCTCGGCGCCGTCACCGGGTCGATGCTCGGCTCGGTCGGCGGATCTTCGGCCGCGCGGCGCGCGGGCTCGCTGATGGGTGGGCTCTCGGGCATCGACACCGGTCGCGGCGGCTGGGCCTGCGCGACCGCAGCAGCTGGGGCCGCCGCCGACGGCGCCGGCACCTCGCGCAGGCGGAACACGCGGCGCGTGCTGACGTCGGTGACATGGATGGAGTTGTCCTCCTTGATGTCGCACATCACGTTGGCGATGGACTCGTGGCCCTCGCCAAGGTTCGACAGGCCGGTGCGCAGAGCGCCAATCCAATTGGGGGCCTCCACGGTCAGCGTGATGTTGGGCAGGCCGGCTTCTTTTGCCGGGATGAACACCTCGAACCACACCATGAAAAGCTCCTCTGACGCGCTGGGCTTACCCGGTTGCGGCGGGAAGCGGAACAATCCGCTCGCTCCGTCGTCGACGACAGTCCAACCGGCCGGAAACGCCGGGCTTTCGCCGCCCGCTCCGATGCCGTTGTCGGTCCTGGCGCAGCGTCACGCTAGGCTGCGCGCCATGGCCGAGCGCGTCTACGAAATGCTCTGGAACTGCAGCTCGTGCGGGACCAACGCCCTCCTCGGAAAAAGCCAGCGCCGCTGCCCGAATTGCGGCGCGCCGCAGGATCCGACGAAGCGCTACTTCCCCGAGCCGGGCCAAGAGGTCGCCGTCGACGGCCACCGCTTCGAGGGCGCCGACTGGGTCTGCGGCGGATGCACGACGCCCAACGGGGCCCTGGCCGCGTTCTGCCAGAACTGCGGCACGCCGAAAGATGGCAACCAGACGGTGCGCTTCCAGCCCGACCGCATCCTCGGCCCGGGGGGCGCGCTGCAGGCCCAGGCCGCCATCGGCGATCCGTCGACGACAAACACCGCACAGGCGGGGAAGCCGACGAAGCCGCGGTTCAAGGCGCCGCTGTTGATCGCCGCCGCCGTCGGCCTGGTTGTCGTCGTCGTCGCCGTGCTGCTGCTGTGGAAAAAAGACGTCACCGTCGACGTCACGAGCCACGCCTGGACGCGCGCCGTCGACGTCGAGCGCTATGAGGCCGTCCGCGAATCAGCGTGGTGCGATTCGATGGTCGCCGGCGCCTACAACGTGAGCCGCTCGCGCGAGCAGCGCTCGACGCGCGAGATCCCCGACGGCCAGACCTGCCACGACCGCCAGGTCGACCGCGGCGACGGCACCTTTGTCGTCAAGACCGAGTGCCAGACGAAGTACCGCAGCGAGCCCATCTACGACTTCAAGTGCTCGTTCGACGTCGACCGCTGGCACAAGGTGCGCGAGGCGGTCGCCCAGGGAGGCTTGCTGCAACAGCCCGCCTGGCCGCAGCCGGCGTTGAGCCGCGTGGCGGGCCGCGGCGGCGAGCGCGAAGGCCCACGGCGCGAGCGCTACACGGTGCTGCTGCGCGACGCCCAGAGCGGCAAGGTGCACGAGTGCGACTTCCCCGAGGCGAAGTGGCGCGCCGTCGCCGACCGCTCACGGCTCAAGATGAAAGTCAGGCTGGTCGGCACGGCGGTGTGCGAGTCGCTGCAGTAGGATCGACGTCGTGGATCGTGATCTCGACCTGGCTGAAGCCCTGCGCGCCGTCGGCGCCGCCGAAGACGAAGCCGTCGACGTCGACGCCGGCTTCTTTCACCGCACGCTGGCCCGCTGGCTCGGGTTGCCCGAGGGGCGCCCCGACGTGCCCGACGCCGTGCGCTGGGACTACGACTTCTGGAAGGCGACGTTCGAGAGCCTCCCCGCAGCCGACGACGGTGCCGGGCTCGAACAAGGCCTCGACGACGGGCGCGAGCGGTTCGCCGCCGACCTGTTTCGCGAAAAGGCCGGGCCCGTCGAGCGCGTCTCGTGGTTCGTGAAGAAAGATGCGCGCGGCCGCATCGTCGAGGCCGGCTGGCTCAGCCCCGCCCCCCAGCTGGTCGAGCGGGTCGGGCCGGGTACCCCGCTCCAGGGCCGCTCGGGCCCGGGGCCCGGCCTGCGGCGCGCGCGGGTCGGCGCCGACGACGGCACCGACGATGGCGCGGCCACGCTCGATGAAGAGACGGTCCGACGTCTCCTCGACGACGACCTCGACAGCTGAGGCCGCGATGTCACCGATCATCCACGGCGCCGTCGGCTGGCTCATCGGGCAACCCCTGACCGCGCGGCGCGACCGCGTTGTCGTCGCCATCGCTGCCGTCGTCCCCGACGTCGACGGCCTTGGGCTGCTCGTCAGCGAAGAGCTCTACGTCGAGTGGCACCACCGCCTGGCCCACGGCGCCATCGCCGCCGTCGTCGTTCCGCTGCTGTGCGCGCTGGTCTGCCGGCAGCGGGCGTTGGGTGCGCTGCTGGGGCTGCTCGCGTTTCACAGCCACATCGCCATGGACCTGTGCGGCTCGGGGCCGGGCTGGCCGATCCTCTATTTCTGGCCGTGGAGCGACCGCGAGTGGCTGCCGTCGTGGCAGTGGGACCTGGCCTCCTGGCAGAACTCGCTCTTCGGCCTCGTCACCATCGTCGTCTGTCTGTCGATGGCGCTGGTGAAGCGGCGCACGCCGGTGGAGCTGTTCTCTCTGCGCGCAGACGCCGCGGTCGTCGCGACGCTGCGCAAGCGGTTCTCGCCGGGCTGAGCACCGGGCCCCTCCGCCACACGAAAGAAAAAGAACAAAAATCGCCCGCGTGACGAATCCGTGACGGCGTCGATGACGGGTGGATGACGCTGTGTTTCTACGAATGAAGGATGGCTTCGACTGCTCTGGCTCCGACGATCACGCCCATCGATCCTGTGTTGCATCGCAATCACATCTGGCGCGCGATTCCCTTTGTTCTTGTCCATCTTCTTCCCTTCGCGGCCTTTTGGTTTGATGTGGGATGGCAAGACTGGGTCTGCTGCCTGATTTTGTATGTCACGCGCATGTTCGGCATCACCGCCGGCTACCACCGCTACTTCGCCCACCGCGGCTTCAAGGCCGGCCGCTTCGTGCAGTTCCTGCTCGCGTTGCTCGGCACGACGTCGTTGCAGAAGGGCGTGCTGTGGTGGGCCGGGCACCACCGCCACCACCATGTGCACTCCGACGACGAGCACGACCTGCACTCGCCCAAGCGCGGCTTCTTCTGGAGCCACCTGGGCTGGATCATCTCTGACGCCCACGACGCCACCCCGTGGTCGCGCATCAAGGACTTCGGCCGCTTTCCCGAGCTGCGTTTCCTGAACAAGCACTGGTGGCTGCCGCCGACGCTGTTGGGCGCCGCCGTCTTCGCCCTCGGCGGTCCGTCGATGCTCTTGATCGGCTTCTTCTTGTCGACGGCGCTCTTGTGGCACGGCACCTTTGTCGTGAACTCGCTGGCCCACGTCTGGGGCAGCCGCCGCTTCGCGACCAGCGACACCAGCCGCAACAACTGGTTCATCGCTCTGATCACTCTCGGCGAGGGCTGGCACAACAATCATCATCACTACTGTTCGACCGCCAACCAGGGATTCTACTGGTGGGAGATCGACCTGAGCTTCTATGCGATCAAGGTCATGCAGAAGCTCGGCCTGGTGTGGGATGTGCGCACGCCGCACCCCGACGCCCTGCTGCGCAACCGCATCGACCAAGGCACCGTCGACGCCGGTCTGGTGCCCGGCTTCGCACGAACAAAGACGACGACGACGGCGCTGCCGGCGCTGCCGCCGCTGATCACGACGGCGACCCTGCCTGCCGTGGCGGCGACGACGACGAAGAAGGCAAAGGCGAAGCCGGCTGCGCCGACGACTCCGACGCTGACCCTGCAGGACGCCGAGTAGGCCGCCGCGAGCGCTCGCCGAGCAGGGGAGGCCCTTGGGAAAAAACCCGCGGGCCTGCTAGGAGCGGCGTCTCCGACGACGACGAGGGCCGCCATGGGACGCATCTTTGAGACCCGCAAGCACACGATGTTCGCCCGCTGGAACAAGATGTCCAAGGCGTTCACGCGCGTGGCCAAAGACATCACCATGGCGGTGAAGTCGGGTGGCACCGACCCCGGCGCCAACCCGGGTCTGCGTCGACAGATCATCAACGCCCGCGCGCTGAACATGCCGAAGGACAAGATCGAGGCCGCGATCCACCGGGCCACGAGCAAAGACTTCAGCAACTACGAAGAGGCCATCTACGAAGGCTACGGCCCCCACGGCATCGCCGTCCTCGTCGTCGCCGCCACCGACAACCCGACCCGCACGTTCACCAACATCCGCACCGCCTTTGGCAAGAACGGCGGCAACCTGGGCACGTCGGGGTCCGTCGCCTTTGGGTTCCAGCGCATGGGGGTGTTCCGGTTGAACCCCGACGACGTCAAAGACCCCGACAGCCTCGAGCTCGAGCTCATCGACCACGGCCTCGAAGAGCTCGGCGAAGGCGTCGGCGAAAAAGGCGAAAAGCAGCTCATCATCCGCTGCGCGATGCAGGGCTTCGGCAAGATGCAAACCGCCCTCGAAGAACGCGGCATCACGCCCCTCTCG
>JBKJNL010000330.1:0-5418 GCA_046593615.1 Myxococcota bacterium
CCTGGTCGCCGAAGGCGCCGCCCGCACGCCCGCCTACCGCCTCGACATCGAGGTCGGCGAGACCAACGGCGCGAGCCTGCAGCACGCCTTTGCCGGCGACGCGCAGATCGTTTTGCATCCGGTGACGACCGTGGCCTTGCCGTTGCCTTCGGAGACGGTCTTCCTCGACGACGGCGTCTTCTACGTGCGCGCCGACGCCGTCAGCCTCGCCATCCTGTCGGCCACGGCCGCCATCGATGTCGGCGTCACGGGCATGCGCATCGGCCTCAACGACACCTTTGTCGACGCCGCCGGGCAGCCCTTGCCCTTCGCGCCCTACGCGGCCAGCGCCGAGGTGCCCTTGCCCGCCTACGAAGGACGCACCCCGATCTTTGTGCAGCTCGCAGCCCGCAGCGCGGGCGGCTTCACCTTCACCTCGCCGGCGTTCTCGACCAGCGTGGTGCGTGACGTGACCGCCCCGGTGGTGTCGGCCGCTGAAATCGGCGGCGTCGGCACCGAAGGCGGCATCTTTTTGTCGCCGTCGCGCACCGTCGTGGTCGGCTTCGATGGCGCCGACGACACCTCGGGCGTCGACCGCGTGTCGGTGTCGATCGGCGACGCCGAGCCCGACACGTTCATCTTTGACGACGTCACCGTCGCCGCCGGCCTGGCCCGCTTCAGCCGCAGCGTCGGCGCGGTGGCCGACGGTCCGACCCGGGTCTTTGTGCGTCTGCGCGACAAGGCCGGCAACGAGAGCGGCACGACCACGCTCGACGTCGTGTGCGACGAGAGCCCGCCCGATGTGTCGCTCGTCGTCGACAACGCCGCCGGCGGCACCCTCGCGAGCCGGGTGGCCCACGTGTCGTTCACCGACAACGGCGCCGTCGATGCGCCCACGCAGATGCAGCTGCGCGTGCAAGGCGCTGCCTATGGACCGAAGGTGCCCTTCGGCGCCGGCGACGTCGTCATCGATCCCGCTTTTGGCAACAACGGCGACACCGTGGCCATCGAGGCCCGCTTGTTTGATCGCGTGGGCAACACGCAAGACGTCGCCCGCGACGTGACCCTGGCGCTGACCGGCACCATCCGCGGCGTCGTCGACGCCGAGGGCGTGCCGCTCGTGACCCCGAGCCCGGTGGGGGCGCTCGTGCGTGTGCGCGACGCCGGCGGCGTCGTGGTGGGCAGCGACGTGGTCGCCGACGACGGCGTGTTCGCCATCGCCGGCGTGCCCGAAGGCAGCGGCTACCGCGTCGACGTCGAGCTCGACGGCTATCGCCCGACGACGTTGTCGGCGGTGGTGGTGGCCGCGCCGGGCGACCTGCCCTCGAGCACCGATCTCGGCAGCGTGTTCGTCGGCCTCGCCCGCGGCGGCCTGCGGGTCAACGTCGACGACGGCGGCGAAGCGGCCGCGGGCTTCTCGGTGACGATTGTCCTGGAGTCCCCCGTCGGCGCGCCGCGTCGGTTCTCGGACGCCTCGACCACCAACGCCAGCGGCGAGGCGGTGTTCTCCGACGTGCCGGTCACGCGCGCCGGCGAGCTCATGGCCGTCGAGGCCGTGCGCACCGCCGACGGGGCCACCGCCACCGTGCGCACCGTCGTCGTGGCCAACGAAGAGACCGAGGCCGCGGTGTCGTTCGCGGCGCGCGCCGACTTCGACGTGTGCGCGGCGACGGGGCCGTGCACGCCGATCACGTTCGTGAAGGACACCGCTCTGCGTCTGGCCCTGCGCGGCGGCGACGCGGCCATCGACGAGCTGCTCATCAGCATCAACGGCGCCGCCGCCGACAGCGTGCTCCTCGCCGTCGACAACGCCACCGCCATCGACCTCGGCGGCGCCCTCGACGGACGGATCGACATCACCGTGCAGCCCCGCGGCGCCGGGGCTGCGGTGGGCGGGCTCTTGCGCGGATCGATCGTCCTCGATCGCGCGCCGCCGACGTCGGTGAGCGTCACGCGCGTCGCGGCCGCCGGAGCCATCGACCCCCGCTTCACCAGCCGGGGCCTCGTCGACGTCGTCGTCGACGCCGACTTCAGCAGCCCCGACGCTGCCGACACCGCCCCTGCGGATGCGCCCCGCGTCGTGGTCGCCGACGCGCCGCCGGCGACGCCGCCGCTGGGCCTGGCCGGCTGCAACCACGGGGCGGCCTGCGCCGTCACGCTGCCCAACCGCGAGGGGCTTCTTCGTCTGCAAGCGGTGGCCTGCGACCAGGCCGGCAACTGCGCGCCCGCCGTCAGCACCTTTGTCATCCGCGACGTCACCGCACCGCGGGCCCAGAACGGCGTCGCCTTTCGGGCCTTCGCCGAGGGCTCCGTCGTCGACGCCGGCGTGACCCTGTTGCGCGACACCAGCTACCGCGGAGAGCTCACGCTTGGCGCCGCCAAAGACGCCGCCGGCGCCGCCGTCATCGACGACGCTGCGGTGGGCGTGGCCGACGTGTTCGCCTTTCGCGCCAGCCTCGACGTGCAGACGCTCGGCGTCGCCGACGTGCATCGCTTCACCGCGCCGCCGGTCGCGAACGCGGTGCGCGGCGGCAGCGACGTCGTGGTGCCGGCCCTCGAGAACGTCGACGCGCTGCAGACGGTCTTTGTCGACGTCATCGACGCCGCCGGCAACGCCAGCGCGGTGCCCCTCACGGCGATCGTGCGCGTCGACGACGACGCACCGGGCCTGCTCGTGAACGTCAACACCTTGAGCGCCTCGCGGACTGTGCCGTTTACGACGGCCACGCCGGCGGGGGCCGAGGCCGCGCGCAGCATCGAGGTCCGCGTCGACGGCGGCGACGTCGTCGTCTTTGTCATCCCCTTGCCGGGCAACGCCAGCCTGACCCTGCCCGACACCGACGGCGTGCACGACGTGGTCTTCACCGGCCGCGACCTGGTGGGCAACGCCACGACCCTCACGCGGCGCATCACCCTGGATCGCGTGGGCCCGCGCATCGACCTGGTGCGCTGCGTCTCTGCCGGCTGCGGCAACGACGCCGGCGGCGCGAGCTTCTTGACCAGCGATGCGGTGCTCACCCTGCAGGTGACCGCCGTCGACGCCGCCACTGCGCTGGCCGCCATCGACGTCGTCGTCACGCCGGAGCAGGGGACGCCGCCGCTCACGCCCGTGACCACCACCTTTGCCGCCGGCGCGGCCATCAGCGGCATCGCGCTCGCGCCCAACGTGCGCTCGAACCTCACGGTCATCGCCCGCGACGTCGTCGGCAACCTCTCAGCGCCGTTCTCGCGCACCGTCACCCAGGACGCGGTGGCGCCGGCCATCACCGAGCTCATCCTCGCGGCGGGCGCCCAGAGCACGCGCGCCACCACGGTTCCTGTGCACGTCGAGGTCGCCGCCGGCGACGCTGTCGCCATGCGCTTGTCGTCGTCGACGACATTTGCCGGGCCGTCGTCGACCTTTCGCACCGACGAGACCTTTGTGCTCGCGGGCAGCGATGGCCCAAAGACCATCTGCGTCGAGGTCGCCGACAGCGCCGGCAACCGCGCCAACCGCTGCGCGTCGATCCTGCTCGATCGCGCCTCACCCACGGGCTCCATCGACCTGGTCGGGGCGTCGCCCCGAAACGTGGCCTCGGCCAGCGTCGACCTCGTCTATCCGCCCGACACGGCGCGCGTGGCGGTGAGCAAGAACGCCCTGGCCTGCGATCCGGTGACCACGCCGTTCGTCGACGCCACCGGCTCGCCCCAGCGCCTGACCGTGGCCCTCGATCCCGGTGACGGCGTGCGGACCATCTTTGCGTGCTTCGAAGACGAGGCCGGCGGCACCGCACAGGCAACGACGTCGTTGATTCTCGATCAGAGCCGTCCCGTCATCTCCGTCGACATCAACGCCGGCGCCGAATTCGCCCTCGCCGCCGCCATCGACGTCGCCGTCACCGCGCCCGTCGACGTCGTCGACTTCGCCCTGGCCGTCGACACCAGCCTCGACTGCAACCTCGCGACCTATGTGCCCTTCCAGCAGAACAGCACGGTCACCCTGCCGCCCGTCGACGGCCCCCACACCGTCGTGGCCTGCAGCCGAGACGCCGCCGGCAACGTCTCGCTGTCGGCGTCCGACGACATCCAGCTCGATCTCACGGCACCGACCGGCACCGTGGTCCTCGAGGGTGGCGCCGCGTTCACGCGCAGCGAGCAGGTCACGGCGGTGCTCACGCGCTCCACCGACGTCGTCGCCATGGCCCTGGCCCCCGACGCTCTCACCTGCGCGACGGCGGACTTCGCGGCGTTCCAGACGACCTCGCTGGTGCGCCTGGGCGGCGTCGACGGCCTCCGCTCGGTCGTGGCCTGCTTGAAGGACGCGGCCGGCCGCGTGAGCGCGGGCACCATCAGCGACACCATCCAGCTCGATCGCCGCGCGCCGGTGGGCACCCTGGTGCTCGCGGGCGGGGCGACGACGACGCCGGTGTCGACGGTGAACGCGCAGCTCACCTTTGACGGCGACACCGTGGGCGTCTTTGTGTCGGCCACCCCGGTCGCCTGCGACACGGTCACCTTCCAGAGCCCGGTGAGCGCCGTCGATGTCACGCTGCCCTTCGTCGGCAACAACGTCGTCATCGCCTGTTTGAAAGACGGCGCGGGCAACGTGAGCTCGGCCAGCGATGACATCTTTGTCGAGGCCGTCGTCGGCGACCAGCTGGTCATTCTCATCGAGGGCGGAGCGGCCACGACGCGCAGCCGCACGGTGAGCATCAACGTGGTGCGGCCGTCGACGAACTTCGATCTCATGAAGCTGGCCGAGGCGCCGACCCTCGATTGCGGTGATCCCTCGGGCTACGAGGCCTTCAACAGCAGCAAGACCCTGACGCTCTCCGCCGGCACCGCCCCCTTCGAAGGCACCCGCACCGTCAGCGCCTGTGTGAAAGACAGCCTGAGTGCGACGACGACGCCGCTGGCGGCCAACGACGCAGTCTTCGTCGACACCTTTGCGCCCGCGGGCAGCGTCTTGATCAAGGGCGGCGACGCGGTGACGGGATCGGCCACGGTCACCCTCACGCTCGCCAACAACTTTTCGACGCAGAACGAGGTGGTCACGGTCGCGCTGTCAGAGGCGTCGACGTTGTCGGGCGGCCAGTGCAGCGGCAGCTTCGAGAGCTTTGCCTCGGGCAAGAGCTTCACGTTCTCGGGCCTCGATGGAAACCGCACCGTGTTCGTGTGCTTGCGCGACAGCGCCGGCAACACCGCCGAGGTCACCGACGTCATCGGCCTCGATCGCGCGGCCCCCGCCCCGGTCACCGTGAGCGCGGCGGCCAACGTGCTGTCGACGGCGTTGACGACGACGCTCAACTTTCCCGCCGACGCCGTTGAAGCCGCCCTCGCCGAAGGCACCCTCGATTGCGCGCGGACGACTTCGTTCACCCCGGTGACCGCCTCGCCGAACACGCGCGTGCTCAACCTGTCGGCCGTCGAAGGCACCCACGACATCGTCGCCTGCTTCAG
>JBKJNL010000537.1:0-3690 GCA_046593615.1 Myxococcota bacterium
ACGGCCTCGAGCCACTGCTCGGAGTCGCGGCTGATGCGGTCGTAGTAGAAGATGGCATAGCGAAACTGCTCGAACTGGTAGTGGATGCGCGCCAATGAAAAGAACGCCATCTCGCGCAATTTTGTGTATTCGCTCGCGCGCTCGTTGGTGGCGCCCGTGGACGTGCGCGGGTTGGTCATGCGCACGACCTCGCGGAACGCCTTGACCGCCGGGTCGAACTCGCCGCGGGCGAAGTGGATGAGCCCCTTCAGGTAGAGCGCCTGGGCGAACTGCGTGAATTTCTCGTCGACGCGGCTGACCGACTTCAAGGCGGCGTCGAGAGACTCTTCGGCGCTCTTGGGATTCTCGATCTTGTGCGACTTGGTCTTCGACCCCCGCTTCGCCTCGACGGGCTTTTCTTCGGCGGGGTCGGTCGTCGTCGCGCCCGGGTCTTTTGCGTCCTTCGGATCCTTGGGCTTCGGCTTCGGCTTCGGCTTCGGCTTGGCCTTTGGCTTGGGCTTCTTGTCGTCGCTGCCCGAGAAGTCGAAGCCGAAGCCGTCGTCGTCGCCGCCGCCGAGCTCGTCTTCGGAGAAGTTGAAGCCGTCGCCTTCTTTCTCTTTCTTCTCACCGTCTTTGGGCTTCTTGTCCTTGCTCGGATCGAGGTCGCCCGGGTCGAGCTCGAGGCCACCGTCGCCCTCGGTCGGCGTCTCGGCCGGCGCCTCTTCGGGCGCCTCTTCGGACTGCTCGACCTCGACGCCCTTGGCGCCCTGGTTGAGGGCCATCAGGAAGTAGAAGCGGCCGAGCGCGTACGACAGCTCGGACTGCTGCTCTTGCGGGATGTCTTCGGCCTTTGCGTAGCTGGAGACCATCTGCAGCGCGGCGAGCTCGTCCTTCATCTTTCTCGAGATAAAGAAGAGCCAGTTGCGCGCTTGACCATAGAACTCATGCTTCGGACCAGCATCGAGGATTCGCTGGTAGCGATTGAGCGCGGCATGAAAGGCACCCATGCGATACAGAGTCTTGGCGCTGTCGTACTCGGCCTGGGGGTGGAATTTCTTCAGGCTCTTGTCGGCCAGGATGCCCTCGAGCTCGGCGAGGGCCTCGCCGAAGCGCTCTTGCGACATCAGGTCGCGGGCCTTTTCGACCTTGGCGGTGTCGGTGTCTTTGACGCCTTCTTCGACGATGTCAAAGGAGAAGCCGTCGCCGCCCTCTTGCGCGCGCCCGGGCACGGAGCCGAGCAGCAGCATGGCCCCGACCACGCCCGAGCAGACCTTTCGGGAGAATTTGGACACGGAAGAGTCGATGAGCATCGCGAGCCTCAACCGTTCTTGTTCACGCGTGCGGCTTCGTATTGGTATTCGAAGTCGAACGGAAAGTAGAAACCAACACCAAGGCTGATGAACATCAGATTCTGCAACGTAGAGACGTCGGCCTTGTCTTGCGGATAGATGTAATCGCGAACATCACCGCGGATGACCAACCAGCGGGTCAAGAAGACGCGGGCGCCGAAGCCGACGTTCATCGTCGGGTGCACGAGGTCGACGCCGTTGTCGAAGGTGGCGCCGACGCCGGCGGAGAGGAAGCCGTCGAAGTTGATGATGCTGTCGCCGAGCAGCGCGACCTTGCCGTAGAGCGGCGAAAAGGTCAGTCCGACGTCGGCGAGGGCGAAGGGCTTGTTGTCGGCGTTGATGAGCGCCAGGCCTTCGCGCAGCTGATCGACCGGGTCGAGCTTCTGCACGAGGAAGGGCGGGATGTAGGCCCCGCCGATCTCGAGCGCGAACGAGTCGTTGAGGTGCCAGGCCAGCCGGCCCGACAGCGCGAAGCTGCGGAAGAACGAGTCGTTCACCGTCATCATCACGTTGGGCTGCAGCTCGAAGCGCCCGGCCTTTAAGAAGGTCTTGCGCGACACGGCCTTGATGCGGTCTTGCAGGGTGAGGTCGATGCCTTCGTCGGTGGCGGTCTTGCCGGTGGTGGGTGCGTCGGCGCCGGCAGTGCCGTCGCCAGCGTCGGCAGCGTCGTCGACGACGGCCGCGGCGGGCTCGTCGGCGGGGGCGGCGGGCGCCGGTTCGTCGAGGCTGAGGTCGCCTTCGGCCTGCGCAGCGGCCGGCACCGCTGCGACGAGCGCGACGAGCGCGACCACGACGGGCGCGGCGACCAGCAACGGGCCGAACAAGCGAGCAATGAATCGACCAGACAACGCAGCAGGGCCAGAAACGTTCTTCATCTCAGTCCTTGGCCCCGAGGGTTTCGTTCGAATAGTCGAAGTCGAGCGGGAAGTAGATTCCGACGCCGACGTTGAGCATCAAGAGGTTGCCAAAGGCGAGCTCGCCGCCGAGGTCGGCCGGGTAGATGTAGTCGCGGACGTCGACGCGGGCCACGAGCCAACGGCTCAGGAACAAGCGCGAGCCAACGCCGACCTCGAGGCCGGGGTGCACCGCCGACGCCGACGAGTCGATGACCGCGGCGACGCCGCCGGAGATGAAGGTGTCGAAGTGCCCGACCAGCTCTGAGGCCAGCGCGACCTTGCCGTAGAACGGCGAAAACGTGACGCCAGCGTCGACGTAGCCGTAGAGCGTCGCCGCCTGCACCTTGTCTTTGACGCCCTGCCGGATCACGTCGGGCTCGACGTTCAACGCGCGAAAGATGTCGAGGGGCTCTTCGTAGACGAGGCCGGCGCCGCCGACGTCGATCGAGAACTCTTCAGACAGGTGGTAGCTGCCGCGCGCGCCGACGGTCCAGGCGCGGAAGAACGGATCGTTGGCCGAGATGCCGGCGAGCGGTGCGAGCTCGAACCGGCCCTGCTTCAAGAAGGTGCGCCGCGACACAGCACGGATGCGCTCTTGCAGCGTCTTGCCCGTGCCGGTGTCGACGTTCTCGCTCGTCGAATCGCCCTCGGCGGCTTTGGCGAGGTCGGCGTCGCCGGCCTGACCCGCCGGCTGAACAGCGGCCGGTTCAGCAGGAGCCTGGGCCCGGGCCGCTGTCCCAGCGAGCAGGGTGGAGACAGAGATCGCGATCACTTGCCAACGCATTCGTTCTCCGAATCGAATCCAGCGACCAACCAACCGCTTCGGCAATACCACCTTCGATCGCGGCCAAACAAGGAAGCGACGTCGACAAAAGCGGCGATGGCTCCGGCGCGGCCCGAATGGCGTGCCGCCTACTCGGTTTCGCGGCGTGCGTGCTATGAGAAAGGGCATGCGTCTCTCCTCGAACCGTCTCGTGTGGGTGTTGGTCGCAGTCTTCACGGCGCTGAGCGCCGGTTGTGAGCCTGAAATCGGCCAACCGTGCGATCCAAGCGAAGCAAAGGTGCTTGAACGCGTGCTGGTGTCCGCGGGCACCAATGACCTCGTCAAAGACGTCGCCTTTGACACGTGCACGACGGCGTTGTGCGCCTCGGTCGACGGCGGACGCCCCTTCTGCACCAAGCAGTGCGAGGCCGACATCGAGTGCGCCGAGGCCGGGCCCGGCTTCACCTGCCAACAGGTCGTGACCTTTGGCGAGCTGGCCTGTGTCGACTTCACCCCGCTCGATCAGTGCGTCGAAGACGGGCCGTGCGACTGCGTCGATGCCGACGGCGAGCCCTCCCAGGCCCCGAAGCTCTATTGCTCGGCGCCCCCAGCGACCATCGCCGCGCGCGACGAAGAATTCGGCCGCCCGCCCTTCGTGCCGCCCGCGGCGTCCTGACGTCCGCCGTCGTGTCCCCGGGCAACC
>JBKJNL010000891.1:0-4911 GCA_046593615.1 Myxococcota bacterium
AGACACCCTCGGCTGGATGAACCGCGAGATGAGCCACCGCGATCACGGTGCCGACAACCACGGTGCTGACGACGTTGCCGGCGGCTTCTACAGCGCCACCGACGCCGACAGCCTCGGCCCCACCGGCGAGCGCGAAGAGGGATATTTCTTCACCTGGACTCCCGACGAGCTGGTCGCCGCGCTCGGCATTGACGATGCTGCCGTGGTCGCTGCTGCCTTTGACGTGACGCCCGGCGGAAACTTCGAGGGACGCTCAATCCTCTGGCGCAGAGAGAGCGTCGACGTCGTCGCCAAGCGCCTCGGCATGAGCGTCGTCGACGTCGACGCTGTCACGGCCCGATCGCTGCCGAAGCTGTTGCAGGCGCGAGACCGACGGCCGGCCCCGCTGCGCGACGACAAGGTGCTGTGCGCCTGGAACGGCCTGGCCATCTCGGCGTTCGCCCGCGCGGCCTTTGCGTTCGACGACGACGAATTCCAGAAGCGGGCGATCGATGCCTTTGACTTCGTCGCCGAGAAGCTCGCCGACGCCAACCGACCCGGCCGCCTGCGCCGCTCGTGGAAGGCTCGCGTCAACGACGGGGCCAACGACGGGGCCAGCCATGCCGGACGAGGCCAGGGCAGCCAGGGACCGGCCGGCGTCCTCGACGACCACGCCTTTTTCTGCCGCGCCGCCCTCGACCTGTTCGAGCTCACCGGTGAGGCGCGGTTTCTCGATCAGGCCCTGGCCCTCGACGAGGTGCTGCGCCAGCACTTCGAAGACCACGAGCACGGCGGCTTCTTTCTCACCGCCGACGACGGCGAAGCGCTGCTGGTGCGCGAGAAGCCCGACCGCGATGGCGCCGAGCCGTGCGGCAGCTCCGTCCACGTCGACAACCTGGTGCGCCTGCACCTCTTGACCGGCGACGACGGCCTGCGCGTGCGCGCCGAAAAGACCTTTCGCGCCTGCGGCCAGCTGCTGCACAAGCAGCCCTTTGCCTTGGCCGAGATGGTCCAGGCGCTGCTGCTGCTCGAGGCCGGCCGCGAGATCGTCGTCGTCACGCCCAAGGGTGCGCCCGCGAACCTCGCCGGCGGCGAGGTGCTGGCACTGTTGCGCAAGCGCTACCTGCCGGCCCGCGTCGTCGTCGTCGTCGAAGAAGGCAGCGCGCTGTCGCTGCGCTTGCCGCTGTTGCGCGATCGCCCGGCCGCGAAGGGGCAGCCCACCGTCTACGTCTGCGAGCGCGGCGCCTGCCGCCTGCCGGTCACCGACGCGCGCTCGTTGCTGGCGGAGTTGGGTTAGCGTCGTCGTCGATGACGAACCCCACCGCTCCCCGCCGCGTCGAGTTCTTCTACGACGTCGTCTCGCCCTACTCGTACCTCGCCTATGAGGTGCTGCTCCGTTACCGCCAACGGTGGAACCTCGAGCTGGTGATGCGCCCGGCGTTCCTCGGCGGCGTCATGAAGGCCGTGGGCAACGTGCCGCCGGCGACGTTGCCGGCGCGGGCGCCGTACCTGATGCGCGACCTGCAGCGAAAGAGCCGCTTCTTTGACGTCGCCATGGGCTTCCCCGAGGACTTCCCCGGCAACACGCTCTCCGCCATGCGCCTGATGACGCTGGTGCACATGGAGCAGCCGGCGAAGCTCGAGGCGTTCTCGCGCGCGGCCTGGCAGCGGCACTGGCGCGACGGCAAAGAGGTGCAGAGCGAGGCCGCGTTGCAGGCCATGTGCGCCGCAGCCGACGTCGACGCGGCGTTGGTTCCGCGGCTCGGCGAGCAGCCGGTCAAGGATCGCCTGAAGGCCGCCACCGACGAAGCCGTGGCCCGCGGCGCCTTTGGCTTTCCGGCGACGTTCACGGCCATCGACGGCGAAGACCACCTGTTCTTCGGCTCCGACCGGTTCGACGTGCTGGCCCACGAGCTCGGCCTCGAGTGGTTGGGCCCGAACCCGCGCTGAGCCTGCACGTCAGCGTCAACGTCAGCGAGGTCGTCGGACTCGGGTCAACCGGTGCCGGGCGGGTCGCAGCTGAACTGCAGCGGGCAGCTCTCGAGCACCAGCACCTCGCCGCCGTCTTTGCACTGCTCGTTCTCCTGCTCACAGGCTGCAACGGCGCTGGCGGGCATGCAGCCAGCTTGTTCGGCGGCGAGCTTCTGGCAGTCCTGCACGTCGCCGCCGCAGCCGCTGACGACGACGACAAAGGCGGCAACGGTGACGGCAACGAGGGTCTGCATGGCGGCGTTTCGCTTCATGCGGCCTTTCAGGGCGCCGTTCAGGGCGGCGTTGATGGCGGCGTTGGTGGCGATGCTCACGGCAGCGTGCAGGCGCCCGAAGCCGGCACGTCGATGAAGAGCGGCTCGCCGTAGCGGACCGGGTTGTTGGAGGCAGCGACGCCGCCGCCCGCGGCGATCGAGCTCAAGGTGCGGGTGATGGTGCGCGTCACGCCACGGCATTTGATCTCGATGGTCACCGTCGTCGACGACGGCGTGCTGGCCAGACCCGCCGTGGTCGCGAGCGCGTTGCCGAACAGGTAGGGGAACACGCGGTAGGTGCCGGCGTCGGGCAGCTCCACAGTGATCTTTTCTGGGATACACTGGAGATCACCGTTGGTGCCGGTAAAGCAACCCCTGCGGTTGTCGATGTCGAGCTGGGGGTCTTGCTTGTCGGCCAGGGCTCCTTCGTCGGTCTCGCCGGGAGACTTCGGCATGTCGAAGTCGACGATGCGCGGATTGGTCGCGACGCAAGCCGGCTGACCGGGGATGCTGACCGCACACACCGGACAGTTTTTCCAGTAGCAGTCGCGGTTTTCATTGTCTCCGCTCGCGGGGTTGTGGTTGTCCTCGAACGGGAAGTCGAAAAAGGTCGCGCCGACGCCGCTGATGAGGTGCAGGTCGACGTCGAGGCCGGCGTTCATGAACAGCGAGACCTCGAGGGTGTCGGGGATCTTCGTGGCTTCGACGGAGACGTCGCAGGTCTGGGCCGGCAGGTCGGGCTCCTGCAGCGTCACGCGCAGGCGGTAGTCGCGCACGCCGACCACCGACGGCGCCGTGGCCTGGAAGAACGCCAGCGTGGCCGAGGTCGGGTTCGTGATCAGCTGGGCCGCGGGATCGACGCCGGCGGGGACGCCGATGAGGTCCCAGGTGAAGGTCGAGCCAGCCTGGGCGCCCGACGCCGTGGCGTTGAGCTCGAAGCGCTCAAGCACGCGCTGCGCCGAGAGCTCGCCGGGATCGAGGCCGCAGGTGAGCGTGGCCGGCGTCAGGCAGACGCAGCCGGCGAGGGCGCCGCTGTTGGGCGCGCGCGGATCGGCCGGGCGGCACAGGCCCACCGCGGTGCCCGTGCAGTCGCACAGCCCGTCGTCGGGCGTTTGGCTGCAGGTGCCGTCGACGTTGCAGCTGCCAACGGTGCAGACTTCGGTGTCGGTGCAGTTGCCGTTGTTGGCCACCGTCGTCGGCGATCCGTTGACGCACGAGCCGTCTTTGCAGCCGACGTCGGCGGGTGATTCGCTGTCGTTGGCGACCTGCACGGCGTTGCCGCCGGAGCAGACCTCGCGCTTGCAGTCGTTCGCCGGGCCCTGCGGCGGCACCTCGTCGTCGGCGGCGTCGAGCACGATGCGGCCGCTGCGGCACACCTCGCGGTCACAGTCGTTCAGCGGGCCCTGGGTCGGCACCTCGCTGTCGTTGGCTTCGGCGACGACGTTGCCGCGCTGGCAGACCTGGCGCGTGCAGTCGTTGCCGGGACCCTGCAGGGGCGTCTCGGCGTCTTCGTTGACGAGGACGCGGGCGCCGCTTTCGCAGACGGCGGCTTTGCAGTCGGTGCTCTGTCCTTGATCGGTGGGCGTCTCGGTGTTGTCGGGCACGAGCAAGCGGCCGCCGTTGTCACAGACGGCGCGCAGGCAGTCGCCGGCGGTGCCGGTGTCGGCGGGTACTTCGTCGTCGGCGTCGACGTCGACGAGGGCGCCGCCTTGGCAGACCGTGCGCTCGCAGTCGCCGGCTGGTCCGGGATCGGGAGCAAAGGAATTGGCCGGGTGCAGGCAGCCGACGCCGACGTCGCAGAGGTCGTCGGTGCACGGCGAGGCGTCGCCGCACAGCTCGTCGCGGCCGACGACGACGAGGCTCTTGGTCAGCTCGTCGCAGGTCTCGCTGGCGCAGGCCGGCAGGTTGGCGGTCGTCGGCGCGGTGCCCCCGGCGCAGCCTTCGCGCGGGTCGCAGGTCTCGACGCCGTTGCAGAACAGGCTGTCGTCGCAGTCGGCATCGCGGCCGCACGGCGCGCGCGAGCAGGTGCCGTCGAGGCAGGCGATGTTCGGATCGACGGGGCAGTCGTCGACGGTGGTGCAGTCGCCGATGACGTTGCAGGTGCCGTCGACGCAGCGCTCGTCAAAGGCGCAGTCGCCGTCGACGGCGCAGGGATCGCGGCGCTCGCACAGGCCATCGCTGCAGCGCTGATCGTCAGGGCAGTCGTCGTCGTTGGCGCAGCTGTCGTTGCGCGTGCACGTGCCGTCGACGCAGCTCTCGGTGACGGGGCAATCGGTGTCGACGACGCAGCTGCCGTTGTCGGTGCAGGCGCCGTCGACGCAGGCGGCGGTCAGCGGGCACGCGGCGTCGCTGTCGCAGTCGCCGATCGGCAGGCAGACGAAATCGGTGGGGTCGCACTGCTCGGTGGGGGCGCAGTCGTCTTCGCCGTCGCAGGTGGGGCGGGCGACGCAGTTGCCGAAGCAGCCGTCGTCGCAGGCCACGGGCTGGCCGGAGGCATCGGGCTGGGCATGGGCACAGGCGTCGGAGGGCAGACAGTCTCCGCCGACATCGCCATCAACGGCGTCGACGTCGGACGCGGTGCAGCGATCGGCGCCCGCCGCCGGCGACTGCCAGAGCGACGCCGACTGCGACCGCGCCGATCGCTGCACCGCGTCCGACGTCGACGCCGTTGATGGCGATGTCGGCGGAG
>JBKJNL010000111.1:0-2659 GCA_046593615.1 Myxococcota bacterium
GGTGCTGTGCTTGCCCCGCGGCCCCGACGACCCCGGCGGCTGCGCCCGCGTCTTCAACGGCATCGTCTACGTCTCGGCCCGGCGCGGTTCGCCGGTGGCAGCGGCCGCCGGCGCGAACCCCGCGCCGGCGCCGAACGTCGGCGGCAAGCTGCCGTGGCCGCTGTGCGGGAAGCTCTCGTCGGGCCAGGCCTCCTTCGACAGCGGCGAGAGACCCGGGTTCTTTGCCAGCGACGCGCTCGTCGATTGCAGCGAAGACGCCGCCTACGCCCGCGTCGACTCGGTGCGGCTGCTGCGCGCCGACGACCTCTCGGCGTTTCAACACACCGGGCTGACGATCATCACGGACCTGCCGCTCTACGTGCAGGGCAACGTGAACGTCAGCGGCGTCGGTGCCGGGGCGCGCACCGCCATCGTCGCCGACCGGGTCACGGTGCTCTCGTCGAATTTCGAAGACCGCGATCGCGCGCCGTTCAACGAGGACGGCCCGCCAGCACCGGCCGCCGGGACGCCGCCGCCGTCGACGCCGCTCGTGCGGCTGCGCACCTCGATCTTCGCCGGCAACCCCGGCTCCGAGGTCACCGGCGTGCTGCGCGTCGTCGAAGACAAGGTCGACGTCGACGTCAGCGGCGCGCTGGCCACGGGCTTCCGGTCGCTCGACGTCGACCGCCCGCCGAGCAAGGTGTCGTGGACGTTCCCGCTCGAGCTCTTTGCGGCGCAGCCGCCGGGGGCGCCGCGGGTCACCTTTGTCATGCCGGCGACGCGGCGTTAGCGCTCCGAGATGAGGCAAGTGCCCGACATGAGCCCGACATGAGCAGCCACAACGTCGTCGTCGAGAAGCGCGGGCCCGTCACCGTGGTGACGCTCGATCGGGCCGAGGTCAAAAACGCCGTCGACGGCCCCACCGCCGAAGCCCTCGCCGCTGCCTTTCGCGCCTTTGACGACGACGACAGCGCCGCGGTCGCGGTCTTGACCGGCGCCCACGGCACCTTTTGCGCCGGCGCCGATCTCAAGGCGGTGCACGATCCGGCGGGCGGTCGCATGAACCGCGTCGACGACGTGGTTGGCGCCGGTGGCGTCGCCGCCGACGGGCCGATGGGCCCCACGCGCATGGTGCTGGGCAAGCCGGTCATCGCCGCCATCGCCGGCCACGCCGTCGCCGGCGGCCTCGAGCTCGCGCTGTGGTGCGATCTGCGCGTCGTCGAAGAAGACGCGGTGCTCGGCGTGTTTTGTCGACGCTGGGGGGTGCCGCTCATCGACGGCGGCACCCTGCGCCTGCCGCGCTTGATCGGCTTGTCGCGGGCCCTCGACCTCATTCTCACCGGCCGCCCGGTGTCGGCGAGCGAGGCCCTCACGATGGGCCTCGCCAACCGCGTCGTCGCCAGGGGCCAGGCGCTGTCGACGTCGCTGGCGTTGGCGGAGCAGCTGGCGGCGTTGCCCCAGGCGTGCCTGCGCGGTGATCGGCTGTCGGCCTACGAGCAGCACGAGCTGTCGCTCAGCGAAGCCCTGCAGAACGAGCTGCGCCACGGACGCGCGAGCCTCGCGGTGGCCGGCGCGGGCGTCGCCCGTTTCGTCGGCGGCGCCGGCCGCCACGGCGCCGGATAACCCGACGAGAACCCCGACCCACACCGCCAGGATCGAAGCGCGAGGCGCGGGGCGCCTCGACGGCGGGTGCTAGGGTCGTCGACGTCGCATGTTGAACGTGAAGCTCACCACCGGGCGCTCGGCGTTCGCCCTGACGCTCACCGGCGTCCTCGATGGCCCCGTCGCCTGGCCGACCTTTGCCCGGCTGCCCGACGGGGTGCGCGGCGGCATGGTCGTCATCGACGTCGCCGGCGTCATCGACGCCACGCCGCGGGGGCTGCAGGGGCTGCTGCAGGGCTTCGCGACGGTGCCGGCCAAGAAGCGGCTGCTCGTCAATGTCCGGCCCATGCTGCTGTCGGTCATCGCGCTCACCCCTGGCGTCGCCGACATCGTCAGCGTCGGCAGCGCGTTCTTGCCGCTGGTGTGCGCCGGCTGTCAGATGCACCTCGAGCAGGTGCTCGACCTGCGGGTCCACGAGGCGGCCGCCCGCGCCTTTGCCCTGCCCGGGTTCCGCTGTCCGTCGTGCAACGGACCGTGCGCGCTCGTCGACGATCCCCTCACGCTGCTGGCGCCCTTCGCCGAGCAGCCGCCCTTGCAGCTGCCCGACGGCATCGAAGCCTTTTGGCCGCCGCCGCGGTCGTCGTCGTCTTCGCGCTCGCTCGTCGAGATCGACTTCGCCCCCGGCGCCGGCACAGATGACCCCGGCGTCACGGCCGTGTGGATCGCCGGCACGCTGTCGGTGGTGCCGGGCCTCGAGCGTCTCGCGCCGCAGCTCGCCGGTCCGGTGATCCTGGTGTGCGACGACGTGCATTCGACGACGGCGGCGGGCCTCGACGGGTTGCGCGACCTGTTGGGCACGCTCGCCGACCCGTGGCTGGCGCGGCTGTCACCGGTGCTGGCGCAGGGCGTGGCGACGACGTTGAACGGCTGGGGCAACGCCGCCGTCGCCTCGATGCGCCTGCCGTTTCGCTGCGAGAGCTGCGACGACACCGTGCTTGTCGACGCCGGTGTCGCCGAGCGCTCGCAGTTGGCGCGCGGTGAGGCGCCGCTGTGCCCCCGCTGCCGGAGCCCCCTGCAG
>JBKJNL010000917.1:0-4636 GCA_046593615.1 Myxococcota bacterium
CCGACGACGGCGCGTTCTGCGGCGGCGCCGGCACGCTCGTGACCCACGACGTCCGCGTCGCGTTTCGCCAGAGCCCCCCGCCGGGTGGCGGCAACGAAGCCAGCAACGAAGGCAGCAACGAAGGCAGCAACGAAGAAGACGCCGAGGTGGACGCGTGACGATCTTCATCCGCACCGCGCGCCGCTTCGTCGTCACCCTCGTCGCGATCGCGTCCATCGGGGGCACGATCGCGACGCTGGGTGGCTGCCAGCACCAGGGAAAGCGCCGCTCGGGGAGCCTCGGCGGCGACGTCGTGCGCGACGACGGCAGGCCCGTGGCGCTGCCGAAGATCACGAGCCGTGACCTGCAGATCGAATTCGACGTCGACGGCGCCGCCGTGGCCCTGGGCGCCCGCGTGACCGGGCCCGACGGTCAGAAGGGCCCCATCGTCGTCATCGTCCCCGGCGGCGGCGACGCTTCGAAAGAGGGACTGCGCAAGGGCGACGGCGTCATCGCCTACGACAAGCCGATCGACACCGGCACCGCCTGGAGCGAGTCGCTGGCGAGGCGCGGCGCGCTGGTGTTGACCTACGACAAGCGGACCTGCGGGCCCAACGACGTCGCCACCTGCCAGAAGAACCCGCAGAAGGACCTCGACGAGCAGGGTCCGGTGGCGCTCGCGCGCGACGTCGACGCCGCCTGCGCGCTGGCCCGACAGCAGCCCGGCTTCGACGGCCGCTTGATCCTCTGGGCCCACGGACAGGCCGCGCAGGTTGCGCTGTCGTCGTCGTGCGCCAACGACGCCGCCGCCATCGTGCTCTTGTCGCCGGTGCCGCGCGGCATCGACGACGTGCTGGTCGCTGCCATCGCCGACCGCCAGAAGCAGGCGGCCCAGCAGGCCAAGACCGCCAGCGCCGCCGACAAGAACGCCCTGGTCGAACAGTCCATCGCTCTGAAGAACCTGGTGGGCACCAAGAGCGCCGAGTTCAGCTCGATGAAGGGCGGCAAGTTCGCCAAGGACGCCCGCGTCGGCGGCGCCACCGTCGCCTTTTGGCTCGGCTGGATCGCCCTGACCGAAAAGACGGCGGCGCTGCTGCAGACCCACAAGGACAAGGTCGTCGTCGTCGTCGGCCGCGGCGACACCCAGCTGTCGGCCAAAGACCGCGAGGCCGCCCAGCAGCTGCCGGCCAAGCGGGTGGTCGCCGTCGACGCCGACCACCACCTGCTGAAAAACGGCGCCCTCGACGAGGCCGTGGTCAAGCAGATCGCCGACGCCATCGACGACGTCACCGGCGTGCCGCGCAGCTGACGCCGACCGCCCGGCGCTCCTGCGAGCCCGGCCGACAGTCCCGGCCGACAGTCCCGGCCGTCAGTCCCGGCCCGTCCATCCTGATGCACCGTCGACGTCGACAAACCCGGCTTGCCGGGTCGCGGCGCGTGCGTACTGTGGGCGCGGATTGGCTCCGCTCGGGGATGACCAACCGCAACGGCCTGGCCAGACGGTCGAGCCCCCACGTCCTTTGCGTCTCTTTGAGGTGAGTCTGTGTCGGAGAAGCGCGACTACTACGAGATCCTCGGCGTCGCCCGCGATGCCGACGACCGTGTGCTGAAGAAAGCCTACCACAAGCTCGCTCTTCAATTCCATCCTGATAAGAACCCGGGCGACAAGGCTGCCGAAGAGAGCTTCAAAGAGTGCTCCGAGGCCTACGCCAACCTCTCCGACGCTGACAAGCGCGCCCACTACGACCGCTTCGGCCACGCTCCCGATGGCGGCAACCACTCTGCTCAGCAGTACGCCGTCAATCTTCAAGACATCTTTGGTGATCTGTTCGGCGACCTGTTCAGCGGTCAGCGTCGGGGCGGGCGCGGCGGCGCGGCCCGGGGCTCAGACCTGCGCTTCCACCTCGAGATCACCTTTGAAGAGGCCGCGTTCGGCGCCCAGAAGGACATCACGATCCCCCGCCTCGAAGACTGCTCGACGTGCAGCGGCAGCGGGGCCAGGCCCGGCACCAACGTCAAGCCGTGCGGCCAATGCGGCGGGGCCGGCGAGATCCGGGTGGCCCAGGGGTTCTTTGCCATCGCCCAGACCTGTCGGGCCTGCCAGGGCGCCGGCCGCGTCGTCGAGAGCCCCTGTGTCGACTGCCGCGGCAAGGGCCAGAAAGAGCAAGAGCGCCAGCTGGCCGTCAAGGTGCCCGGCGGCGTCAACGAAGGCACGCGTCTGCGCTTCGTCGGCGAAGGCGAAGGCGGCCGCGGCGGCGGCCCCCGGGGCGACCTCTACGTCGTCATCAGCATCAAGGAGCACCCGCTCTTTGCCCGCGAAGAACAAGACGTCATCTGCGCGGTGCCCTTGAGCTTCGCCCAGGCGGCCCTGGGCTGCTCCCTCGAGGTGCCCACGCTCGACGGCAAGGTGTCGATGAAGGTGCCGGCCGGCACGCAGCCGGGCTCGGTGTTCCGCCTGCGCCAGAAGGGCATCCCGGCGCTGCGCGGCTCGGGGCGCGGCGACCAGCTGGTGAAGGTCCATGTCGAGGTGCCAAAGAAGCTCTCGGCCGAGCAGCAGGCGCTGCTCGAGAAGTTCGCGGCGGCCTCGAACCCCGACAACCACCCCGAGAACAAGAGCTTCTTTGACAAGGTCAAAGAGCTGTTCGGCTGATCGTCGACCTGCTGGCGCCTGCGCTGGCGACCTGCGCTGGCGACCCTGCCGACGATCCCGGTGACGACCGCGGTGACGATCGGGGTGACCGCGTCACAAATCGGGTCTGACTCAGCCCGCGGCGCGGCCGACGACGCTGGCGATGGTGGCGATGAGCTCGGCCAGCTCGGCCGGCTTCGACAGGTGCACCAGGTATCCCGCCCGCAACGAGCGGGTGCGGTCTTCGGTGCGGGCAAACGCCGTGAGCGCGATCGCAGGAATCTTGCCCGCGGCCCCGAGCGCGCGGACGCGGCGGATGAGCTCGTAGCCGTCGATGTCGGGCATGCCGATGTCGCTGACGAGGACATCAGGCTTGTTGCTCTGCAAGAGCTCGAGGGCTTCGAGGGCGCTGCCGGCGGTGCTCACCACGGCGCCGCAGCTGGCCAGCGCCGCGCTCAACAGGTCGCGGGCATCGGTTTCGTCGTCGACGACCAGCACCTTGACGCCCGTGAGGTCGCTGACCTGAAACGCGGCACCCCGGCTCGACGTCGGTCGTTCGCTGCTGCTGCTGCTGCTGCTGCTGCTGCTGGCAACCCGCAGAATGGCCACGGGCAGGCGCAACACGAAGCTGGCGCCGGTGCCGGGGCCGTCGCTGCGGGCCTCGAGGGTGCCGCCGTGCAGCTCGACCAGGTGCTTGGCGATCGACAGGCCGAGCCCGAGACCGCCGTGGCGCCGCGTCGTCGAAGAATCGGCCTGGCGAAAGCGCTGGAACACGTAGGGCAGGAAGTCGGCTGCGATGCCGGGGCCGTTGTCGGTGACGCTGACTTCGACGTGGGAGCCGACGCGCTCGAGCAGCACCTGCACCTTGCCGCCCCGCGGCGTGAACTTGATCGCGTTCGACAGCAGGTTCCACAGGACCTGCTGCATCCGGTCGGCGTCGCCGTGCAGGGGCCCCCCGGTCGACCCCAGGAGCTTCTGGATGGTGATTTCTTTGGCGTCGGCCGCGGGCAGCACGGTGTCGATGGCGGCGTCGATGACGGCGGGCAGGTCGATCGGCTCGACGTCGAGGCGCATCTTTCCGGCCGCGATGCGGCTCATGTCGAACAGATCCTCGATGAGCTGATTTTGCATCCGCGCGTTGCGCTCGATGGTCGCCAGGCCGTGCGTGACGTGCACATCGGTCGTCTTGGCCTGCAGCATGTTCGACCAGCCGAGGACCGCGTTCAGTGGTGTCCGCAGCTCGTGCGAGAGCACCGACAGGAATTCGTCCTTCATGCGGCTGGCACGCTCGGCCTCGCCACGTGCGGCCCGCTCGCTGTCGAGCAGCACCAGGCGCTCGGCCGCGGCGCGCTGGGCGGCTTCGAAGAGGCGCGCGTTGTCCATCGCCACGCCCGCCTGGTCGGCGACGGCGACGATCATCCGCTCGATGCGCTCGGTGAACACCCCGGGCTCGGGATGGCCGAAGAACAAGCCGCCGATGACCTCGCCATCGTGGCCGCGGACCCCGACGGCGAGGTAGCTGCGGACCGGCAGGTGGCCGGCCGGCATGCCGTGGTGGGGGCCCATCGAGCCGTAGCGTGGATCTTTCGTGACGTCGGCGACGCGGACGGGCCCGGCACCCTGGAAGGTCGGGCCGAACAAGGCCGTCGCCCGCGGATGGCCAAAGCGCTCAAACGCCGAGCGCGGTGCCCCGCTCAGCGCGAACAACGTGAGGACGTCACCGTCATTGTTCTTTGCTGTGTAGAAAAAGGCCCCGAATTTTGCGCCGCTCAGCTCGGTTGTCGCTTCGGTGATCGCTTGCACCAGCGGCTCCGTGTCGAGCTTTGCCGCCAGGGTGCTGCCCGTTTTGTTCAGCAGCTCCAGCGTGCGGGCCTCGTCACGCAGCGCCTGCTCGTCGCGTTTGCGCTGCGTGATGTCGTGGAAGTACGACGACAGCCCGCCGGCCGCTGGATACACGCGGACCTCGAACCATCTGTCGAGCCGCGGGTGGTGCATCTCGAACTGCACCGGCACCTGCTCGGCGAGCGC
>JBKJNL010000545.1:0-4319 GCA_046593615.1 Myxococcota bacterium
GAGGGCCTCGGCCTCGAGCAGCAGCCGCTCGGCGCCAAAAGGGTTCGTGCGGTGCAGCCGGGCCAGCGCCCGGGCCTGCTCGGGAAGGGGAAAGAGGCTGGCGGACATGGACAATAATTGTACAGCAGCAGCCGCCGGAAGACGCGGCCCGGGTTCCGCGCTCCAGGTCCGCTCGGGCCCGGGTCTCACGCTCCAGGGCCGGTGACACCGGCGGGACACCACAGGACACCAGCGGACCCGCGAACGGTGCGGGGGGCCTCGCCGACACTCTCTTCAGTCGCCTGCGCGGCTTCGTTCCCTGGAGGCATCGATGACCCGCTTCGCTCCCCTCGCCTCGATCGTCTTTTGCGTCCTCGCCGCCGCGGCCTGCGGCACCACCATCGACGCACCGGCCGGTGGCGCGCCCCTGGACGAAGTCGACGGGTCCGCCGTCGACGAGGTCGCCGACGACGAGCGCGACGGCGACGACGTCGCGTCTGGCAGAGGTGAAGGTGAAGGCGAAGCTGTCGTCGTCGAAGACAGCGACGACGACGACGAAGACGACGTCGGCGCTGACGGCGGCGACGTCCCAGCGACGCAAGAGCCGACGCCGGAGCCGACACCGGAGCCGACACCGGAGCCGACGCCGACGGAGCCGACACCGTCGACCGAGCCGACGCGGGCGACGACGACAGCGACCGCGCCCACCGCCGTCGAGGTCGTGCGCAAGGTGCTTCACTGGAACATCGCGGGCGGCAAAGAGAACAACTGTCAGACCGCCGGCATCACCCGCGCGGTGCGCCGCTACGTCGAAGAGCACGACGTCGACTTCGTCGGCCTCAACGAGGTGTGCCCGTCGCAGTACGAGAGCATCCGGCGCGCGTTGCGCCAGGTCTGGAACAAGGGCGACGACGCGCGCTTCTCGGCCTACGTCGGCGACGGCGACATCGGCCGCGAGGTCGGCAACGCGATCTTCAGCCGCCAGAACCTGACCGGCATCACCAAAGAAAAAGTCGGCGAAGATCAGTTCGGCGACCGCAACCTGCTGTGCGGCCGGGTCGCTTCGCAGCCGCACCTGCGCTTCTGCAGCGCGCACCTCACGCCCGGCGACGGCGCTGCCCGCACGCAGATGGGGCGCGTGCTCGACCGCATCGAGGGCTGGTGGCAGGACCGCCACGACACCGTGATCCTCAGCGGTGATCTCAACCTGAACGCCGACGACCAGGGCCTCGACCGCATCTACTCGACCAACGTCGACACGCCGAACAACCGCAACAACCGCGGCCGCTATCGCGAAGCCGACGACGCCGACGACGCCCACTGCCGCGGCTACGGCGAGCAATCCCACGCCGGCAGGGGCGGCCCGTGCGGCGACGGCGGCAAGATCGACTTCATCTTTTTTCGCCAGAACCGCCTCGTCGACGGCGACCACGGCGGCGACACCTTGAACGTCCCGGGCGACTGCAGCGGTGCCTGCTCCGACCACCGCGCCGTCGTCGGCCGCGCGCGCTTGAAGGTGCGCGTCGACTGAGCCTGCCGGCGTTCCCGGCGAGGCGCAGGAGCGCTCAGCGGCCGCGTCGCCGCGCCAAAGCGGCCGGCATCTCGCGTTCGACCCCACGCCGCGCTAAGGGCAGGCATGCGCCCAGCCGTAGCCGTCGTCGTCGTCGTCATCTCCCTCGTCAGCACCCGGGCCTTTTCCGCCCGTGAGCAGGCCAGCCCCGATCCGGCCCCGCTGCCGAAGCAGTCGGAGACCGACGCTGCGGCCGGCTTCGTCCCCTGCGCAAAGGCGCCCGCGGGCATGAGCTGCGTGCCCGGCGGACCGGCCATCGTCGGCGACGACGTCTCTGGCAGCGGCACCGGCAAGAAGAGCGCGAAGGGCTCGCCGCGGCGCGCGATCGAGCTGTCGACGTTCTACATCGACCAGAAGGAGATCACGCACGCCGACTACCAGGCCTGCGTCGACGCCAAGGTCTGCAAGGCGCTCGACATCCCCGGCTACAACTCGAAGATCATGGTGCCGTTCCTCGGCAAGGATCAGCCGGCCATGCCCCTCGATTGGCCGCGCGCGCAGTCCTTTTGCGTCTGGGCTGGCAAGCGGCTGCCGACGGAGTGGGAGTGGGAAAAAGCCGCGCGCGGTCCCAACGGCGACGCCTGGCCCTGGGGCAACAGCGCGTTCTCGTGCGCCAACGCCCAGGTGCGCGACTGCGCTCCCAAGGGCTGCAAGCCCTACCCGGGCAAGGCCCACGAGTGGGATTGCGTCGAGCACGCGACCCGGCCGGTGGGCTCGTATCCGGCCGGCCACTACGGCCTGTTCGACATGGCCGGCAACGGCTTCGAGTGGACCTCGACCTGGTACGTCGCCGACACCGCCGACTGCGGCGCGCGCTGCAACGGCCGCGACCCGCGCGGCCCCTGTGACGGCGCCACGCCGTGCCCCCAGCAGCCGCTGCTGCGCGTCTTGAAGGGTGGCAGCTGGTACTGGCCGAGCGAGCAGGCGTCGCCGTCGTTTCGCCGCGGTGAGGTGCTCGAAACCAAGAGCCACCGCTTGAGCGCCCGTTGCGCGACGACGACGCCGCTGTTGTCGACGACGCCGCCGCGGCAGCTGACGCAGAAGCTGCCGGCGCCAAAGACCCCGACGGCGCCGTCGGCCGAGCAGCTGAAGCTGTTCAATGGCGTCAAAGAAGATGCGCTGGCCAAGCAGATCTGCGAAGGAAAGGGTCGTTCATTTCTCGACTGTCGCGATCCGAATCATTACATCAAATCAAACGAACCGCGCACGCACATCTGGCGCCCCTATGTCGAGAACCTCGGCGGCGGCTACGCCGGCGTCGGCATCGACCAGAACTATTCGTTCATCAGCCACGCCCGCTCGGAGTGGGTGTGGCTCTTCGACTACGACCCCGCTGTGGTCCACCTGCACCATGTGCTGCGGGCCATCATCCTCGACTCCGCCGACCGCAAGGGCTTCACCGACCACTTCCGCCCTGCGGCCAAAGACTCGGTGCTCGAGCTCTTGAGCAAAACGTACAAAGATGACCCCGAACGAGCTGCCTACCGTGAGCTCTATGCGGTCAGCCGTGCCAGCCTGTTGAAGTATTATGAACACCAGGTCGAAGGCGAAGTCAGCATCCCCGACATCGTCAAGGCCCCGACGGCGGCGGCCGACGCCCCCAAGCGCAAGGCCGGGGTCAAGGTCGGCGAAGAGTCGGCCGATCCGACCTTTGGCTGGCTGGCGACCGAAGATGCCTACCAGTACATCAAACTGCTGTACACACAGGGCCGCGTGAACATCTTGAAGGGTGACATGCTGGCCAAGAACACCATGCAAGGCATCGGCGCCTCGGCCCGGGCGATGGGCGTGCCCATCCGCATCTACTACCCGAGCAACGCCCCCGAGTGCTGGCCTCTGACCGAGCAGTACAAGAAGAACGTGCTGGCCCTGCCGTTCGACGAGCAGAGCGTAGTTCTGCAGACGTTGTCGGGGGTCAAGGCCGGCTTCGGCAAGCAGATCGGCTACTGGCACTACAACGTGCAGTCGGGCCTCGTGCAGCAAGACCTTTTGAGCCGCCGCGGGTACGGCAGCCTCAAGCAGGTGGTCTTCGAGCGCAGCAAGGGCAACGACCCCGATTTGACAACCTCTGGCTTGCCGGGGAGTGGCTGATTCCATGTCTATTCATCGCCGCTTGTTCACCACCGCATTCTTGTTGCTGACGGGCCTCGTGGTCGGCGGCGCCGACTGCGTCCCCGATTCCGGCATCGCCGAAGCCGCCGACTGCTGCGAGTGCCTGGTCGACCACGACGTCGACGGCAACGAAGCCGCCGCCGCCGACAACTGCCTGCCCGACGACCTCTCCGCGGGGTTCGACAAGAAGACCGAAGAGAACCAGTGCGCCGCCGACGCCGCCGACGCCATCAGCGGCGAAGGCCGCGTGCAGGCCGACGCCGCCTGCCGCACCGGTGGCCACGTCTGCGCCGCCCTGTGCGGGCTCGCCGAAGAAAACGGCGTGACGTTCATCGATCGGCTGCCCGTCGACGAAGGCGAGTGAGCGCAGCGGCGCCCGCCGCTGCAACAAGCCCCTCGGCGGTGACGCCGCTGACACCCGGACGCAGGCAGCCCCGGGGGCGGGGCACGGGACGGCACGCTCGTGCCAGCAGCCATCGGCTGCCGTGGTGGGCGGGCACCGAAGCGCGGCTGACGACGACGCCACCGGCCGCACGGATCGAGGGCGAAAAAGACGCCAAAGCTTCCCACGACGTCATCGGGGGTTTGCCTGCACCCAGATCTCCGTTAGGCGGGGCGCGTTCCGCAGAATTGCTCTTTCCGTCGTCCCCCGGGGATG
>JBKJNL010000754.1:0-4186 GCA_046593615.1 Myxococcota bacterium
TCCCGCCCCAACGTCACCGTCGACGCCGCCGCGCTGTGTCTCAAGGCCGGCAACGCCGTCATCCTGCGCGGCGGCAAAGAGGCGCTGCACACCAACCGTGCGCTCGCCCGTCTGGTCAGAGACAGCGCAAAGGCCGCCGGCCTCGCCGACGACGTCGTGGTCTTCGTCGACGACACCGACCGCGACCTGCTCTACGCGCTGCTGCAGCAGTCGGCGGCGATCGACCTGGCGATTCCGCGGGGCGGCACGGCGCTGATCAACGCCGTCAACCAGCACGCGCGCGTGCCGGTCATCCAGCACTACCAGGGCGTCTGCCACGTCTACGTCCACGCCGCCGCCGACGTCGACGTCGCCGAACGCGTCGTCGTCAACGCCAAGGTGTCTCGGCCGGGCGTGTGCAACGCCCTCGAGTGCGTCGTCGTCGACGCCGCCGTCGCCGCCGTCGCCGTCCCGCAGTTGGTCAAGGCCCTGCAAGCCCATGGCGTCGAGGTCCGGGGCTGCGCGCGCACGCAAAAGATCGCCAGCGCGTCGTCGTTGGCGACGACGGCCGCGACCGACGCCGACTTCGACACCGAATTCCTCGACCTGCGCATCGCCATGACGGTCGTCGACGACGAAGCCGCCGCGCTCGCGTTCATCCAGCGACACGGCACGCGCCACACCGAGAGCATCATCACGACCAACCACGACGCGGCCATGCGCTTCCTGCGATCGGTCGACGCCAGCTGCGTGATGATCAACGCCAGCACGCGCTTCAACGACGGCGGCGAGCTGGGCCTCGGCGCCGAGCTCGGCATCTCGACGTCGAAGCTGCACGCCTACGGTCCGATGGGCCTCGAAGAGCTCTGCACGCGAAAGTTCGTTGTGTTTGGCCAGGGCGAGACGCGCGGCACACCGTGAGCTCTTGAGCCGAATGCCGCGGCCGTCGTCGACGGTTGCGCCCGCAATCTGCCGGAACCTGAAGGGCTGCGTGAGCCAACCATGAGCAAGACCATCGTCCAGAAATACGGCGGCAGCTCC
This sequence comes from Myxococcota bacterium, assembly GCA_046593615.1. Classification (GTDB taxonomy): domain Bacteria; phylum Myxococcota; class UBA727; order UBA727; family VGSZ01; genus VGSZ01. Next base: position 1,021 of record JBKJNL010000754.1, read on the forward strand.
GTCGCCGACCTCGACCGCATCCGCGCGGTGGCCCAGCTGGTGAAGCGCAAGCGCGACGCCGGCCACCGCGTCTGCGTCGTCGTCTCGGCGATGGGCAAGACCACCGACCAGCTGCTGAAGATGGCCGGCGAGATCGCCCGCGCGCCGCCACGCCGCGAGCTCGACATGCTGTTGACGACGGGCGAGCGGGCGAGCGCGAGCCTGCTGGCCATGGCCCTGTGCGACATCGGCGTCGACGCCATCAGCTTCACGGGCAGCCAGGCGGGCATCATCACCAACGCCACCCACGCCGGCGCCCGCGTCCTCGAGGTGCGCCCCTACCGCGTGCAAGACGAGCTCGAAGCCGGCCGCGTCGTCGTCCTCGCCGGGTTTCAGGGCGTCTCGTACAGCAAAGAAATCACGACGCTCGGTCGCGGCGGCAGCGACACCACCGCCGTCGCCCTCGCCGCGGCCCTCGACGCCGACTGCGAGATCTACTCCGACGTCGACGGTGTCTGGACGAGCGATCCTCGCGTCGTCCCCGAGGCCACGCGCATCGCCGCGCTCACGCACGAAGAGATGCAGGAGCTCGCCGCCGCCGGCGCCAAGGTCTTGAACGCGCAGGCCGTGCAGTTCGCAAAGGCCAAGGGCATCGCCATCTACGCGCTCCAGACCGGCAAGGCCGACACCGCCGGACAAACCCAGGGCACCGTCGTCAGAAAGGACGCTCCCCCGCCCATCGGCGGCGTGCGCGGCGTGGCCCACCGCGACGTGCTGCACCGCCTCGTCAGCAACGATCTCGGTCGTCTGCCGGCGATGCTTGGCTTTCTCGGACGTCACCAGCTGCCCATCGGGCCGGTGATGGCGCTCGGCGCGGCGGCATCGCCAACGGCGCAGCGCGAGAAGGCCCACGACCCGCACGTTGAAATTCTGGTTCCCCCCGAAGACGCGCACGGCTTCCGCCGCATCTGCAGCGAGCACTTGATGGAGGGCGGCGGCTTCTACGACGGCGACGACGTCGGCGCGGTGTCGTTGGTGGGGCAGGGCATCCTCGACGACCCGCGCATCCTGCGCGAGAGCCTCGAGCTGCTGGCCGATCGGGGCATCGCGCTGCACGGCGTGCAGACGTCGAGCTTCCGCATCACCTTGCTGGTCCCGGCCGCGGCGGCGACGGACGCGGCGGCGCCCCCTTCGGCTTCGTCTTCCTTGCCTCCGACCGGGGCCGTGGCGAGCCTCGCCCGGGCCCTGCACCAGCACTTCGTGAAGTCGGATCAGCAGGAGCCTTCGCCGTCTTGACCGGCTTCGGGGACGTCGTCGTCACCGTCGAAGACGTCTTCGTTGTCGTCGTCGTCGTTGCCGTCTTCGTCGTCTCCTCGCGGGCCTGGCGCCGCGGGTCGACAGTGGCGCGCGGTGCGATGTCGTCGCCCACCAGCGAGCCGCGCAACGGCTGGGCGGCCGCAAGCAGCAGGCGAGGCGTGCCTTCGAGGGTGACGAGGTCGCGACCGCAGGCGTAGCGGCGATCGCGATCGGCGGCCCGCATCACGCCGCCCACGAGCCGCAGGCCGGTGTTCGGCGACGTCTCGTCCGTCGGCCCGAGCAGCAGGTGCGAGGCCGACAACAGATCCTTGGGCAACCGCACCGCTTCCTCGAGCACGCGGTACGCAGGTGGACGCCGCTCCCACACCATCTCCCCGTGGCACCAATCCCCACGTGTGCGCAGCAAGGGGCACGCTTCGGCCCCGCGGCACGGAGACAAAACCGCCGCCACGCCGGCTTCGACGACCGCGTCGCGCACAGTCATGAGCGATCGCGCCTCCACGCGCAGACTCGGTTCGACCACCAGCACGCGGCCGCGGGGTGCCAGGGACTGCACGCAGGCATCGACGATCCGCAGCCGGCCAGCGGGCTCGCGCGGGTCACCGATCTCGTTCAAGACGTTGGCGGCGATCACGACATCGACGGTCCCCGGAGGCGGCAACCACGACGTCGGTGGCGCGGTGATGCTGCGATCGATGAGCTCCAGCGAGGCCACGTCGGCGCCGACCGCGGCGAGGATCTCCTGGCCGTCTTCGAGTGCCGCCTTGGAGAGATCGACGGCGACGCAGTGTCCCAGGCGGCCATAGAAAGCCCAGCACGCCAGGATGCCCGACAGCGGGCCGGCGCCGACGTCGACGACGCGCGGGGCATCTTGCTGCGGCAGGAGGCCGTCGCCCTGGGTGCGCGACAGCAGCAGGGCAATCCGCGCCACGTTGTGCGGGACGAAGAAGCCCAGGTAGGCGCGGCGCAGCGCCGGATCCCGCATGTAGTTGCGGTCACGGCTGCCACGCTCGCTCGTGAACAAGCCCGACAAACGCGACACGTCCGCGGCGATTGGCGTCTTGTGGCGTTGGGACGCGATTTTTACGGCCGCATCGGCGACCTGCGCGAGGCGGTCAAACATCGCTGTGGAGGGGATCACGCGTGGGGGCCTGTCGAAAGTGGCGGCCGTGCCGATACCTGTGAAACTTGGCACTGAATCGAACGAGACGCTGGCCCGTTCGTAGCATCAGAGACAGGAGAGCAGAGAAGAGAGCTGAGAAGAGACGAAGAGACCAGGCGAAGACAGCAGTCGAAGACGTGAGTGGAGGTCGGCCATGCGGTTTCTGCGAATCCCCATCGAAGAGTCGGTCGCCAAGAAGATGCCCATCTGGATCATCGATGGCATCCAACACGACGAAGAGCAGCGCCGAGAGGCCCCGCGCCTCGAGGTCCCTCTGCCCGAATACCCACCGATGCAAGAGCCTCCGCGTGACGAGGCTCCGACGTCCACCGTGATCATCATCGACCTCTAGGGTCGAGCTCCCTCTCAGCTCAGCTCCCTCTCAGGGAGGCACAGGGCCTGGCGCTCTGCGCATTCCCGGAATCCTTTCAGTCGTTCGGTCAAGCGCGCTCGATGTAGTCGCCCGAACGCGTGTCGACCTTCACCATCTCGCCCTCTTTCATGAAGAGCGGCACGTTGACGGAGTGGCCGGTGGACAGCTTCGCCTTCTTGGTGGCGCTGGTGGCGGTGTCGCCCTTCACGGCGGGCTCGCACTCCACGATCTGCAGGATGACGCTGTTAGGCAAATCCACGGAGACCGCTTTGCCCTGAAAAAACAGGATGGAGACGTTCATCCCGTCGACGAGAAAGCCCGTCGATTCGCCGAGC
>JBKJNL010000835.1:0-8780 GCA_046593615.1 Myxococcota bacterium
CGCTGCCGCCGTCGCTGGGGGCCGCGAGCACCCACCAGGCGACGCCGGCGCCGGCGACGACGGCGCCGACGCCGTAGAAGACGTTGGCGACGACGGCCAGCGTGCCGCCGCGATCGAACAGCGCGCGATCGCGCGGGAACACCAGCTGCTGCGTGGCCGCGCGCTCTTCGACGGCCTGGGCGTCAAGCAGCGAGAGCACACCGCAGGCGACGCCGGCGCCGACGAGGGCCACGCCGGCGCCGGTGGTGACGATGGCCCCGACCGGCGGTCCCGACGAGCCCGACGAGCCCGCACCATCGGGGTCGGCCAGATCGGCGGTGCTCGCCTTTGGCAAGAGGGTGACCTTGAGCGTGGTCGTTTCGCGGTGGCGCACCGCCACCTGGCGCGTGAACGGCTCGTAGGCCGTGCCGTTTTTCGACAGCGGCCGGGTGACGACGACGGCGTGGTCGCCCTCGCGCAGCTTCTCGATGGCCAAAGAGGCGCCGTCGCGCTGACCGTCGACAGCGTTGTTCTGCAGCGTGCCGCGGCGCCGTCCGTCGAGGACGACCTCGTCGCCGGGTTGGCCTTCGAGGCGCAGCGCGCCGCGCAGCGTGTCTTCGGCGAACAGCTCACGGGCCAGCCTGTCGAAGCGGGCGTCGTCGTCGACGCCGGTCAGCGTGGTCGTGAACGTCGTGCCCGCTGGACGCACGCACACCGTCACCCGCAGGCCGGCTTCGCCACCGGTCGCGGTGTCGACGACGGCGATGGCGAGGCGATCGGCGCCGCGCTGGCGGGCCAGGTCGTCGAAGCAGCCATCGCTCTCGGCAGACGGTGGACCGCAGCGGCGCACCGCGGCGTCGTCGTCGCGGGTGACGGGCAACAGACGCGTGCTGCCTTCGTCGTGCAGCTTCTGCGCGGCGTCGCGCAGCTGGGCCGAGATGCCCTTGGCCTGCTTGCTCGTCACGGTGCCGGCGGCGACGACGGGCATCAAGGCCGACGCGCGCTTGGGTCCGGCGGGCGCCTGGTCATCGTCGGCCTCTGCCAACGTGGCGTCGTCAACGACGACGGGCGCCGCGGCCGAGAGCAACAGCGCGGTGGCGATGAGCGCTGTGATCAACGGGGCTCTCCCTCGAAGATCTTCAACCGCAGCGCGCCCGTCGACGGATCAAAGACCCAGGTCGACAGCGCCGCCCCGGCCATGAGGCCCGAGAGCGTGAGGCCGACGACGCCGCCGTAGAAGAGGCCGGTGCTGACGTTGTTGCTGGCAGCGCTGTCGTCGGTGCGCAGCTGCGATCCGGCCAACAGTCCCGCGCCGGTGAGCCCGATGATTGTCGAAAAGAAGCCGAGCTCGCCGGTCAGCATCGACGGGTCGCGCAGCAAGGCAGGAGGCTCGGGCTTCACGTCAGCGGTGATGCGCGTCGTCTCCCATGCCGGGCTCTTGCAGGCGGCGGTGGCGTCGAGCTGGTCGCGGCACGTCGGATCGACAGCGTCACGCCCCGGCACGCCCACCGCGGGTTCGACGGCGGGTGCGGTGGGTGCGGGGTCGACGCCAGGGTCGGCCGACGCCAGGGCCAGGACGAGCAACACCGCGTTCATCGACGTCTCCGCAACAGCAGCGCTCGCGTGCCGAGCACGACGAGGACGATGATGGAAATCACCTGCGACGTCGAGAGCGGTCCGACGAAGCCGCGCTCGCCGTCGGCGCGGAACCACTCGGTGACGAAGCGGGCCACGGCGTAGCCGGCGGCAAAGACCACAAAGACGGCGCCGTCGACGCGGGTCAGTCGCAAGCGCCGCCGCTCCAGCGCCCAGGCCACGAGCCCCAAGGCGGCCACGCCGGCGTCGTAGAGCTGCACCGGGTGGACGGCGACGCCGTGGGTCTCGTGGCCGACGCCGTAGTGCACAGCCCAGGGCAGGTCGGTGGGGGCGCCGAAGCAGCAGCCGCCGAGGAAGCAGCCGAGGCGGCCGACGACGACGCCGACCAGGATGCCGGGGACGGCGACGTCGAACAGCGCCGCGGTGCGCGGCTCGTGGGCCTGGCGTGCGAACAGCAGGCCGACGGCGACGGCGCCGACGACGCCGCCGTAGAAGACCCAGCCGGCGTCGAGCAGACGCAGGGCGTGCCAGGGGTCGTCGCGCAGCAGATCGACGACGCCACGGGCGGTGCTGCCGTCGCGCAGCGCGTGGCCGCGGGCCTCGAACAACACGTGGGCCACCTTGGCCGACAGCCAGCCGGCAAGCACGACGACGACGGCCAGCTCGACCAGGAACGCCGCCGTGAAGCCGCGCCGCCGCCCGTCACTGAACGACAGCCCGACGCCGACGACGGTGGCGAGGACGGCGCACGCCGCCCACGTCGACACACCGGGCAGGCCTGGGAGCGCGGGCAGCACCCCGATCCCTTGCCACCTTTGACCGTCGTCGTCGACGTGGCACAGCCCCCGGGTGCTCGCGCCGCTCTTGTCTCTGCTGCTTGTCGCCCCGGCCGCCGTCGGGGTCGTCGCCGCTGTCGAGGTCGCCGGCGAGGTGCAAGACGTCGTCGACGGCCTCGTGGGCACGCCGCCCGTGGCCACCGCCGTGGTGTCGTCCACCGATGGCCGTCGTCGCCTGCTGACCTTCGTCGACGTCGCCAGCAAACAGGCGCGCCCCGGCCCGGCTGTGGCCGACAACGCCGTCGCCTATGCCGTCTGCGGCGGCGCCGTCGTCTTTGTCGACGACCGCGGCCTCGTCGACGTCGACGGCCACCGCGTCATCGCCCGGACGCCGCTGTTGCCGGTGGCCGATCCCGCGGCGTTGTTCGCGGCCGAGATCTGCCCCGGCCCCCCCGACGAGCGCGTGCTCGCCGTCAAAGACGGCCTGGTGGTGGTGCGCTTGCAAGACGGCGCCGTCGTCGACGAGCGCGTGCTGCCGTTTTCGGCGCGGGCCCGGGCCTACTCCGGCCGCGGTCCGCGCAGCCTGCGGGGCGAGCGCCCCTATGCGCTGGCCCTGTCGCTCTACGTCCCGCGCTTGTTCGCCGTCGACGTCGACGGCGACGCCGACCTCGACCTGCTGGCGCTGCACGAGGGGCAGCTGGCGATCTTCCGGCGCACGCCGGCGGGGCTGTCGACGACGGCCGAGCTGCGCGACCTGTTCACGCTGCTGGGTGTGCAGGGCGATGCCGACCTGCGGGTGCGCTTCGCCGGGGCCCGCGCGTTCGTCAGCGTCTCGCGCGGTGCTGTGCCCGAGCAGAGCCGCGTCGTCGTCATCGCCGGCACGGTGGCCAAGCCGTTTTCGCAGGTGGCGTCGAGCCGGACCATCGACGGCCTCGCGGTCTTGCTGGGCGTCGCCGGGCGAGCGCCGGTGGTGGGCCGCCTCGACACGACCCTCGTGGCCTTGTCGGGCGTCGTCTTGACCGGGCGCGTTGCCGTCAAGGTCAGCGTCGACGACGACGAAGTGTTGTCGCTTGCGGCGGCCGCCGACGTGCGCGCCGGCAAGATGGAGGGCGCGCTGCCCGTCGTCGACGTTGACGTCGACGGCGACGGCGTGGTCGACCTGTTCGATCTGGGCGAGCCGGGTCAGGCGGTGCTCTACCGCGGCCTGCGGGGGCGCGCCGACGACACCGACGCCGACCTCGCCGGGGGGCGGGTCACGTTCCGCGAGGCGAACCGTTGGACGGTGCCGCGCTTCACGCTGGTGGTGCCGCTGCCGTCGTCGTCGTCGGTGGCGCTGGTGTCGGCCGCCTCGACGAGCAGCGGCCAGGGCAGCGGCGGGCGCAAGAGCACATCGCGCCTGACGTTGCTCGGTCGCTGAGCGCGCCAGCCGGGCGCGCGAGCCGGGCGCGCGAGCAGGGCGCACCAGCGAGGCGCTCAGGCATGCCCGTGCGGGCGAATCGACGTCGACGGCGCGGTGGCCGTCGCGGTCGCTGTAGGGTCCGCCGATGCGCACCCCTGCACCCGTGATCGTCGCCGCGTTCGCCTTTTTCGCTGGCGCCTCCTTTGCTGTTGGCGCCCGCGCCGCCGACGTCGTCGTGCCCGAGCCCCTCAAGCCCTGGGTGCCGTGGGTGCTGCACGGCAACGAAGAGCGCCGCTGCCCCCTGGTCGACGTCGACGTCCACCGCTGCCAGTGGCCGGGGCCGCTGCAGATCACGGTCTCGGCCCGCGGCGGCACGTTCGAGCAGCGCTGGAGCGTGATGAAAGAAGAGCACGTCACGCTGCCCGGCGGCGACGAGCGCTGGCCGCAAGAGGTCACCGTCGACGGTAAAAAGGCCGTCGTCGTCGGCGCCGACGGATTGCCGACCGTCACGCTCGCGCCCGGTGAGCACGTGGTGCGGGGCGTGTTTCTCTGGGACGAGCAGCCCGAGTCGCTGGCCATTCCCGAAGAGACCGCGCTGTTCACGTTGACGGTGGCGGGGCGGTCGGTGTTGTTCCCGCGTCGCGAGGGCGCCGACGTCTACTTCGACAAAGACGACGAAGAAGCCGAAGAACGCGAAGAAGACAGCCTCGACGTCGCCATCTTTCGCAAGATCGTCGACGACGCGCCCGTCACCATCGAGACCCGCATGGTGCTCGACGTCGCCGGCAAGGCCCGCGAGATCACGGTGCCGAACGCGCTCTTGCCGGGCTTCGAGGCCGCGCGCGTGGCCGGTCCGGTGCCGGTGCGCATCGAGGGCACGAGCCTGCGGGCCCAGGTGCGCCCCGGCAGCCACACCGTCGTCATCATCGGCCGCAGCGTGCGGCAGACCGTGGCGCTGGCCGGGCCCCCGCTGCGCACAGTCGACGACGAAGCAGGCGGCGACGCCGCAGGCCCCGCCGAAGAGATCTGGGTCTACGAGGCCCGCCCGTCGCTGCGCATCGCCCACGTCGAAGGATCGCCGTCGATCGCCGCCGACCAGACGCGCCTGCCCGGCGACTGGCGCAGCCTGCCGGCCTACCGGGTGTTGCCGGGCGAGAGCTGGAAGCTCGTCGAGGATCGCCGCGGTGACGCCGATCCGCCGCCGAGCCAGCTGTCGCTGGCGCGAACGCTGTGGCTCGACTTCGACGGCCGCGGCGCCACCGTGCGCGACCTGCTGTCGGGCAGCTTCAACGGCGACCGCCTCGAGATGGCGCCGGGCACAAAGCTCGGCCACGTCTCGGTCGGCGGCAAAGACGCGTTCATCACCGCCCTCGCCAGCAGCGGCGGCCCCGCGCTGCCTGGTGTCGAAGTGCGCCAACGCAGCCTCAACGTGATGGCCGAGAGCCGCATCGAAGGCGGGTTGTCGTCGTTCCCCGCCGTCAGCTGGGCCCACGATTTCCAGGGCGCCAGCATCGACCTGCAACTGCCGCCGGGCTGGAAGCTCGTGACCGCCTCCGGCGTCGACGAAGTCAGCGACACCTGGTTGAAGCGTTGGACGCTGTTCGAGATCTTCCTCGTCGTCGTCTTGGTGGCCGCGATCCTGCGCTTGTGGGGTCCGCTGCTGGCCGTCGTCGCCGGCGCCGCCTTTGTGCTCACCTTCCAGGAGGCCGACGCCCCCATCGCCTCGTGGGTCGTCGTCGTCGTGCTCGCCGGCCTGCACCGCGCGTTGCCGGAGTCGACGCAGACCCACTGGGCGGTGCGCCTGCTCGCCATCACCCGCGTCGTCACCGCGATCATCGTCGCCTTGATCACGTTGTCGTTCGCGGTCGGCCAGGTGCGCGTCGGCATGTACCCGGCACTCGCCCAGGACTGGCGCAAGGTTGGCGACGGCGCGCCGGGCCAGCAGCTCGATCAAGGAGGCACCGGCAACGTCGAGCAGGACATGGCCTGGGCTGCCAACGCCGCGCCGCCGCCGCCGCCGCCGCCGCCGGAAGCAGAGCCGCAGCAGGTGCAGGGCAACGACCGCGACGACGGGGATCCAATGGCCGACAAGCCCGAGCCCACGAAGAACCGACGCGAGCGCAAGAGCGACCTCGCGCTGCTCGGCGCCATCGGCAGCGGCAGCGGTGGCGGCGGGTACGGCTCCGGCAGCGGGTTGATCGGCGGCCTCGCCTCCGTCGCGAGCGAAGGCGAAGCCGAAGGCGGCCGCGTCTACAAAAAGGCGCGACCCAGCAAGCAGATGACCGTCGTCGACCCCGACGCCGTCGTGCAGACCGGACCGGGCCTGCCGCGCTGGGGCTGGGAGTCGGTGACGATGTCGTTCTCGGGCCCCGTCCAGCAGGGGCAGACCATCGAGCTCTTGTTGTTGTCGCCGTCGACGAACCTGCTGCTGGCGTTCTTGCGCGTGGCCCTGCTGGCGGTGCTCGTGGTCTGCGCCTTTGGCTTCCCGGGCAACCGTTGGCCCCAGGCGTTGTTGCGTCGCTTTCGGGGCCGCGGTGCCGTGTGGATGGCCGGCCTCATGGTCGCGTTGTCGTCGTTGTCGGCGGCGCCGGCATCGGCCCAGGGGTCGGCGCAGGTCGTGCCCGACGTCGACACCCTCGACGAGCTGCGCGAGCGGCTGTTGGCGCCGCCGTCGTGCGGTGACAGCTGCGTGCAGATCGCCCGCGTGCGCATCGAAGCCACGTCGTCGTCGTTGCGCCTGGTGTTCGAGGTGCACGCCGAGACGGCGTTCTCGGTGCCGCTGCCCGCCGACGACGGCCAGTTCACGCCGCGCAGCATCCTCGTCGACGGCAAGCCCGGCAACGCCGTGCGGCAAGACGATCGCGTGTTGGTGCGGGTTGGCAAAGGCGTCCACGACATCGTCGTCGAAGGACCGCTGCCCGCCAGAGACACCGTCCAGCTGGCCCTGCCGCTCACGCCCCGGCGCGGCACGTTCACGTCATCGACGTGGACGCTCGACGGCATCCACGAAGACGGCATCGTCGACCAGAACCTGCAGCTGTCGCGCATCGAAAAAGACAACGGCCCTGGCGATGGCGATGGCGATGGCGCCAAAGACTCCGCCGGCGCCAACCGCGGTGACCTGCCGCCGTCGGTGCTGCCGCCGTTCTTGCGCGTCGACCGCACCGTGATGCTCGGGCTGACCTTCGAGGTCGAGACGCGCGTGGTGCGGCTGTCGCCGATGGGCACGCCCATCGTCGTCGATGTGCCGCTGCTGCCCGGCGAGAGCGTCACCACCGACGGCGTGCGCGCCGAGCAAAAGGACGGCAAGGGCGTCGCGAAGATCAGCCTCGGGCCCAACGACAGCGAGGTCAGCTGGCACAGCCAGCTGGCGCAGCAGCCGGCGTTGACGTTGCTGGCGCCGACGGGGGTTCCCTGGCTCGAGAGCTGGCAGGTGCAAGAGAGCCCGCTGTGGCACGTCACGCGGACCGGCATCCCGCCCATCCACGGCCAGCCCGCCGGCGTCGACGGCGTCGACAGCACCGGCAATGGCAGCAGCTGGTTTCGCCCGTGGCCCGGCGAAAAGGTCGAGCTGGCGCTGTTGCGGCCGGCCGGCGTGCCCGGCCAGACCATCACCATCGACGAGGTGAAGCTCAACGTGCGGCCCGGGCTGCGCAGCACCGGCGCGACGTTGTCGATCGAGCTGCGGGCCTCGCGCGGCGGACAGCACCCGGTGAAGCTGCCGCCGGGCACCGAGCTGCTCTCGGCGTCGATAAACGGCGTCGACACCCCGCTGCGCCCGCAAAGCGACGTCGTCACTGTGCCCTTGAACCCCGGATCGCAGCGCATCGAGCTGCAGCTGCGCATGCCCCAGGGCGTCGCCTTTCACACGCAGTCGCCCGTCGTCGACGTCGGCCAGGAGGCCGTCAACGCCGAGGTCACCCTCGAGCTGCCGAGCGACCGTTGGGTGCTGTTCTGCTGGGGCCCGCGCACCGGCCCGGCGGTGCTGTTCTGGAGCTTCCTCGTCGTCATCGTGATGGCCGCCGCGGCGCTGTCGCGGGTGCCGGTCTCGACCTTGAAGCTGCACCACTGGGTGCTGTTGTCGTTGGGGCTCACGCAGGTGCCGGTGGCGGTCGCCGCACTGGTCGCAGGCTGGCTGCTCGTGCTCGGCTGGCGCACCAGGCCGCTGTGGACGGTGCGCGGCCGCGTCCCCGACGTCGTCTTCGGCTTCTTCCAGCTGCTGCTCATCGGCTGGACCATCGCCGCCATCGTCGGCCTCGGCGTGTCGATCCACGAAGGCCTCGTCGGCAACCCCGACATGCAGATCGCCGGCAACGGCAGCAGCGGCACGTCGCTGCGCTGGTACGCCGACCGCACGACGTCGACGCTGCCGCTGGCGTCGGCGTGGTCGGTGCCGCTGCTCGCCTACCGCGTGGCCATGCTGGCCTGGTCGTTCTGGCTGGCCCTCGCGTTGTTGCGTTGGCTGAAGGAGGGCTTCCGCGCGTTCGGCGCCGGCGGCTACTACCGCGAGCCGTGGCACACGCCGCCGAAGCGCAAGCCCGGGTCTCCCGCTTCAGGGTCGCCTGGGCCCGTGCGCCTGCCTGAAGCCCCGGCGGGCGCGCCGACGTCGGCGGCACCGATGTCGGCGGCACCGATGTCGACGGCACCGACGTCGGCGGCACCGATGTCGACGGCACCGATGTCGACGGCACCGATGTCGACGGGCGCGTCTCCGCAAGCATCGACAGGAGCCCCTGCGGGATTGTCGGGCCTGGAGACCGAGGTCAGCCATCGGCTGGCGATCGGCGAAGAAGACATCGTCGCGGCCACGACGTCGCCGCCGACGCCGTCGACATCGCCTGCGCTGACGACGCCGGCGAATTCGCCGCCCGCGCCTTTCGCCGTGACAGCGCCGTGCGGATCCGATGATCCGGATCGCAAGAGCTGACGAGCGCACCGCGGGTGGTCAGAGTTGGCCATGCCCACCGCCCTCGTCGTCGAACCCGATCCTGATTTCTCAGGGCGCCTGTGCGCGCTGCTCCAGTCGATCG
>JBKJNL010000039.1:0-3945 GCA_046593615.1 Myxococcota bacterium
CCACGCTGGCCCGCTGCTACGACGCCGTCGGCATGGACAACGCCGCGCGTCGCCTGCGGGCCTGACCGGCTCGCTGTGGCGACGTCGACAACGATCGGTCCGACGCGATGCGTTGGCTAAAAAGAGCGACGAATCGTGCGCTGGAATGATGCTGGATCAGCTTTGACAAGCCGATCCAGGGCATCTAGAGGCCGCTCCGGAGCCTGCGTGTGTCGGACCGATCCAGAGTCCGGGGAGCGTACGGCTCGCAACTGAGGGAACACGTCCGGAAGGACGAGGGGAGAGTTGACTCGATGTCTTTCGATTTCGATGATTTCGACGTGCGCGCGCGCTTTTCAGAGCTCGACGACCGCAGCGATGAGCTCCGCCAGTTGCTGCGCGACCTGCCCGACGAGCAGGCCGACTTCGACGAGCGCTGCCGCATTGCATATATCTATCATGATTCGGCGCTGGAAGGCTCGGTACTGACGTATCATGAGCTACGCGCTGCGGTCGACCGGAAGGTTTCGTCCGACTCGTCCTTGATCCCGACCTACCAGGAGATCAAGAACCACGCAGACGCCCTCGACGTCGTCGACGCGTACTGCCGCGAAGAGGTCGCCAAGAAGCAGCGCTCACGCAACCCGAAGGTGACGCCGGCGCTGGTCAACGACCTGCACGTGCTGCTCACGAAGAACCTCGTGCGCAAGAGCCCCGGCGCGCTCCGCAAAGACATGCCGCTGCACCGCACGTACTTCCACGACATCTTCGACCCCGCGCAGATTGAAGCCGGCATCAAGGCTTGCTGTGAGTTCATCGAGACCAGCGACTTCCGCTCGCAGCACCCGATCAACCAGGCGTGTCTCTTCCACCACGAGTTCATGAAGGTGTTCCCGTTCACCGATGGCAGCGGCAAAGTCGGCCGTTTGATCATGAACTATTTCCTGATCCGCGCGGGCTATCTGCCGGCCGTCATCCACGCCAGCGATCGTCAGGCGTATTACGAGGCGCTCAAGCACGGGCCCGAGAGCCTGCGCTTGATCATCGTCGAGGCCATGGAGCAGGCCGTCGACGCCGGCGTCCGCCACCTGCGCGAGCGCTTGAAGACCCGTTCGGCGGTCCGCAGCCGTGTCCGCTCCTACGCCGGATGAGCAGAACGCTGATCTTCAGAGGATAAAAAGAGGGCGCTCTGGCGCCCTCTTTTTTGTTCACAGCACGCGTCGACGACCGGGTGTCGGCAGGAGCGCGCAAAGGCGTCCGTCGAAGTGCCCCGGCGACGACGACGCGAGGCTCGCTTGAACCAGGGCAGCAGCTGCCTTCCAGAAACCCAGAACGCCTTGACAGGTCCAGGTGTCTAGCCAACACCGCGACCTGTTTCTCTCGGAGGATTCTTCATGTCGAACGCGCCCGGTTACAAAGGCAACGTCAAGCGCGAGTCCGGTGTCGCCGCGCTCCTCCAGGTGATCCTGGTCAGTGGCCTCGTCGTGGCGGCGGTGTTCGGCTGGTGGAAATTTGCCGGCGAAAAGAAGCGCGTCGCTGACCTCGCGGTCGCTGCCAAACAGAAGACCGAAGCCGACGACCACATCGCCCTGCTCGCTGCCGAGAAGTTGTTCGGCGAGATTGGCGGCGACGACAAGCTGGTCAAAGACGACGGCATCCTGGTGTCGCTCGCCGAGATCCATGCCCAGCTCTATCAGGCCTACGGCGTCGCCGATTCCAAGCCAAAGGCCGAGCGCTACATCGGCATCGCCCGCGATCGCGACCTGAAAAAGGCCGAGCGCTACGCGGCCGAGGCCTATCTGATGCTCGGCGACGGCCGCGCCGCCGAAGCCGAAGCGATGCTCACCGACATCGTCGTCACCAAGGGCGCGCGCCACGCCAAGCTGCTGCACGCCCTCGCCGTCGCCAAGCTCTCGCAAGGCAAGGCCAAAGACGCCGTCACCACCGCCGTCGAAGGCCAGAAGCTGTCGACGCAGCTGGTGCGCCTGCCCATCGCCGAAGGCGACGCGTTCCTGGCCCTCGGCAACTACCCCGGCGCCCTCAATGCCTACAACAAGGCCAAGAAGCTGAACCCCGACCACCTGCGCGCGCGCACCGCGGTGACGATCCTCGCCGGCGTCTCGCGCCTCGGGAAACCCGATCTCTTGCAGGGCGAGCTCGACCGCCTGCTGACCGAAGCCGGCGAGCAGGCGCCCCCGCGCGTGAGGGGCTTCATCCAATACGGCAAGGGCGAGATCTACCTCGTCGACAACAAGGCCAAGGAAGCCCTGGCCATGGCCGACGCCTCGCTCGCCACCGACCCCGGCCAAGCCGCGACCCAGGGCCTGCGCGGCCGCGCGCTCGCCAAGCTCGGCAAGGTCGACGAAGCCCGCAAAGCCTTTGACGAAGCCCTCACGGCCCAGCCGTCTTCGTTGCCCATCGCAAAGGCCGCGGCCCTCGTGCTCAAGCGCGCCGGCAAGGAAAAAGACGGCGTGGCCTACCTGCAAAAGGTCGTCACCTCGAACCCCGAGAACGGCATGGCCCACGCCGAGCTCGCCATCGTGCAGGCCTCGGTCGGCATGGGCAAAGAGGCCACCAAAGAAGCCGAAGAAGCCGTCACGCGGCTCGGCAACGCCCACGACATCGCCGTCTTTGCAAAGGCCCGCGCGCTGCACGCCGAGAAGAAGCTGCCCGAGGCCCTCGAGGTCTACAAAGAGGCCCTCGGCTACCACGGCAACCCCGACTGGCCCGAACTCTACTTCGCCCTCGGCGACCTCCGCTTCGAAGAAAAGAACTGGGACGAAGCCGTCGGCGCCTACGAGACCGCGATCAAATTCTGGGACAAGCAGGGCGGCTCCATCGACGACGTCGCCGACGCCTGGGAACAGATCGGCAAGTGCTACCAGGGCATGGGCGGCAAAAAGGCCAAGCAGGCCAACGAATTCCTCGAAAAGGCCGAGGCGCTCCGCAAGGGCAAGGCCTGAACCGACGACGACGGCGACGACGACAATGACGTCGTTTTCGCCCCCACCGGACCGGAGACACGCAGAAAGAAAGCGGGCTGAGCCCGCTTCTTTTTTTGCTGCTGTGACGTCGGGAACGACGACGATGACGACGTCGATGGCGACGTCGATAGCGGCAGCGGCTATAACCGCGCCATGCAAGTGAAGCAGGGATTCCCCGGCGCCGTCGGCGACACGCCGTTGATCGAAATCCAGTCGCTGTCGCGGCTGACCGGGTGCCGCATCCTCGGCAAGGCCGAGCACCTGAACCCCGGGGGCAGCGTCAAGGATCGCGCCGCCCGCTTCATGGTCGAGGCTGCTGAAAAGAGCGGCGCGCTCGTGCCGGGCAGCGCCGCACGCGATGGCACGGCCACCGTCGTCGAAGGCACCGCCGGCAACACCGGCATCGGCCTCGCGCTCATGTGCCGGGCGCGCGGATACCGCTGCATCATCGTGATGCCCAACAACCAGTCCGACGAAAAAGTGACGACGCTGCGGGCGTTGGGTGCCGAGGTCGAGCTGGTCGAGCCCTGCGCGTTCGCCAATCCGGCGCACTACTACCACACGGCCCGTCGACGAGCGGAGGAGGCCAGGGGCTTCTGGGCCAACCAGTTCGAGAACCTCGCCAACGCCGCGGCGCACGAGCAGGGCACCGGGCCCGAGCTGTGGCAGCAGACCGATCAGCAGCTCGACGGCTTCGTCTGCGCTGCCGGCACCGGCGGCACCATCGGCGGCGTCTCGAAGTATTTGAAGTCGGTGAAGCCGTCGTCGGCGACCTATCTGATTGATTGCGAGGGCTCGTCGCTGTTTTCCCATGTCACGAAGGGGACGCTCGATGCCGAAGGATCGTCGGTTCTCGAGGGCGTGGGCATCAAGCGCGTGACCGCCAACTTCGCCGAGGCCCGCCTCGACGGCGCTTTCAGAGGAGTGGACTCTGAAGCGATTCAGATGATCTATTGGCTTTTGAAAAACGACGGCCTGTTCG
>JBKJNL010000312.1:0-3195 GCA_046593615.1 Myxococcota bacterium
ACCGACACGCTGCGCACGTTCGCCGATCAGGTGACGTCCGTGGCGCGCGAGGTCGGCATCGAAGGGAAGCTGGGCGGGCAGGCGAGGGTGCCAGGCGCCGAGGGGATGTGGCGCGACCTCACCGACAACGTGAACCAGCTCGCCAGCAACCTGTCGTCGCAGGTGCGCGCCATTGCCGAGGTGTCGACCGCGGTGACGAAGGGCGACCTGACGCGCTCGATCACGGTGCAGGCCCAGGGCGAGGTCGCAGCGCTTAAAGACAACATCAACCAGATGATCCTGAACCTGCGCGGCACGACGGAGAAGAACACCGAGCAGGATTGGTTGAAGACCAACCTCGCGAAGTTCTCGGGAATGATGCAGGGCCAACGCAACATCGTGTCGGTCGCGCAGCTGATCATGAGCGAGCTGACCCCGCTCGTCGACGCCCAGCACGGCGGCTTCTACATGATGGAGAACAACGACAAGCAGGAGGCAGTGCTCAACCTGGTCGCCAGCTACGGATTCACGTCGAGGAAGAGCCTGCTGCACAGCTACAAGGTCAAGGAGAGCTTGATCGGGCAGTGTGCCTACGAGAAGAAGCGCATCGTCCTGGCCGACGTCCCCGACGGCTTCATGGTCATCGCCAGCGGCCTCGGCGAAGCGCCTCCGCGCAGCATCGTCGTGCTGCCCGTGTTGTTCGAAGGTGAGGTCAAGGCCGTCATCGAGCTGGCGTCGTTCACGCGCTTCTCGGGCAACCACCTGACGTTCCTCGACCAGCTCATGGACTCCGTCGGCGTCATCCTGAACATGATTTCGTCGTCGATGCGCACCGAAGAGCTGCTGCAGGAGCTCAAGCGCAGCAACGGCGAGCTTGAAGCCCAGGCCAGCGAGCTCAACGAAAAGGCCCAGCTGCTCGAGGTCAAGAACAGCGAGGTCGAGCTGGCGTCGCGCAGCCTCGAAGAAAAGGCCGAGCAGCTGCAGCTCATCTCGAAATACAAGTCCGAGTTCCTGGCGAACATGTCGCACGAGCTGCGCACGCCGCTGAACAGCTTGTTGATCCTCAGCAAGATGCTCGCCGAAAACAAAGACGGAAACCTCACGCCAGAGCAGGTCAAGTTCGCCGGCACCGTCTACAGCTCGGGCAGCGACCTCCTCGGCCTCATCAACGAGATCCTCGACCTCAGCAAGGTCGAGGCCGGAAAGATGCCGGTGTTCCCGCAAGAGACCCGTCTCGAAGAGGTCAAGGAGTACATCGACTCGACCTTCCGTCACGTCGCCGAGCAGAAGAACCTCAAGTTCGAGTGCGTCATCGACCCGACGGTCCCGCAGGTCATCAGCACCGACGCCAACCGCCTGCAGCAGGTCTTGAAGAACCTGCTGAGCAACGCCTTCAAGTTCACCGCCGAAGGCGTCGTCAAGCTCAAGGTCAGCGCCGCCGTCGACGCCTCCGGCAACGCCTTTAGCGACATGATCGCCTTTACCGTGACCGACACCGGCATCGGCATCCCGATCGAGAAGCAGAAGCTGATCTTCGAGGCCTTCCAGCAGGCCGACGGCACCACCAGCCGCAAGTACGGCGGCACCGGCCTCGGCCTCACCATCAGCCGCGAAATCGCGCGGCTGTTGGGTGGCTCGATCCAGGTCCGCTCCGAGCCCGGCGTGGGCAGCTCGTTCACCCTGTTGTTGCCCCGCAACTACACGGGCGCCGAGACCATCCTCGATTCGTCACCGCCGCCGGTGCGCAGCGAGGGTGCCTCGAGCCGTCCTCTGCCCAAGGACGCTGACTTCAGCCACATGAAGGTGCTGCTCGTCGACGACGACATCCGCAACATCTTTGCGCTGAACAGCCTGCTCGCTTCGCGCGGAGCCACCGTGCTCCACGCCGAGAACGGCCGGCAGGGCATCGAGAAGCTGACGGCCAACCCCGACATCGACATCGTCTTGATGGACACGATGATGCCCGAGATGGACGGCCTCGCCGCGATCACGGCCATCCGCAAGGACCCGCGGTTCAGGGACCTGGTGATCATCTCGCTGACCGCGAAAGCCATGAAGGGCGATCGCGAGAAAGCCCTCGAGTCCGGCGCCACCGACTACGTCACCAAGCCCGTCGATCCCGAGAACCTGCTGGCGGTGATGTACTCGTGGTGCACCGAGGCCAAGCACGATCGGCGCGACTCGTGACCAAGAAGGAAGACCAGTCGGCCCTCGCTGCCGCCGTCGATGCGCTGGAGTACGAGCTGCTGCAGCTCAGCCGGCACACCGAGCAGGCACTCAAGGTGCCGCTCAATTCCGAGAAGCACCTGCAGCAGGTCGCCAGCAGCCTCGGCGCCATCGGAGCCATGGAGGGGGCGCTCAACTCCTCGATGGGTCGCCTCATGCAGGCCCTGACCGAGCTGGGGCAGCGGCAGCAGCAGCAGATGGACCTGGCGTCGGCCCGCGCCGACGAGCTCCGGGAACGGCACCTGGTCTTCCAGGAGCTGATGAAGAGCTACGCGGCCCTGGGCGCGTCGGCGCAGGAGCTGCTGGGGCTGCTGGGCAGCTTCAGCACCACCACCAGCGACCACGACAACGTCGGCGGCGTCGCCGAAGCCCTCACCGGCATCACGCACAAGATGGCCGGGCTCGTCGCCGAAGCCGAAGGGTTGGAGTCGGCGGCCGCCGAGAAGGACTTCGTCGACCTCGTGAAGCACGCCCGCTCGCTGCGCCAGCAGCTGGCGGCGGCCCACATCTCGATGCTGCGCCGCCTCGAGAAGATCGAGCTGCCGTCGTCGCCGTCGTCAAACGGCGCCTCGAACGGCACCGGCTGACGATTGGCTGCGGAGCTCTCGGCAGACCTGCTCGCATTCTTGCGGCAACACGTTGGCTCCATCGAGGCGCTCGAGGTGCTCTTGCTGCTGCACAAGCAGCGCGATCGCAGCTGGAACGCCGACACGGTCGCCGCCGAGCTGCGCATCCAGCCCCTCTCCGCGGCGACGAGGTTGGAGGCCCTGGCAAAGGCGGGCTTTCTGGTGTCGACGGCGCCGACCTTCACGTTCGACGCCGCCTGCGGCAGCGGACCCGTCATCGTCGAGCTCGAGCGCGCCTACCAGACACACCGCGTCCGCATCATCGAGCTCATTTTTTCCAGGCCCGGCGACAACATACGCGTCTTTGCCGACGCGTTCTTGATCG
The DNA here is from genome assembly GCA_046593615.1 of Myxococcota bacterium. GTDB lineage: Bacteria > Myxococcota > UBA727 > UBA727 > VGSZ01 > VGSZ01. The sequence goes on from JBKJNL010000312.1 coordinate 3,157, forward strand.
GCGGCAAGGGGCCTCGGCGCGATGGTTGAAGCGGTCTAC
>JBKJNL010000365.1:0-8139 GCA_046593615.1 Myxococcota bacterium
CGACGAAAAGGCCTACCTCGACCTGACCTTCTTTGACGACCTGTCGGCCAAGTTCGGCGCCCCCGGCGACTTCGCCGCCGCCTATGTCGTCGCCCACGAGATCGGCCACCACGTCCAGAAGATCGACGGCACCAGCGCCCGCGTCCACGCCTCGGGCGACAACGAAGGCGCGCAAAGCCAGGGCGTGCGCCTCGAGCTGCAGGCCGACTGCTACGCCGGCGTCTGGGCCCACGACGCCCAGCAAAAGAAATTGCTCGAAGCCGGCGACGTCGACGAAGCCCTCAAGGCCGCCACCCAGATCGGCGACGACACCATGCAGAAGCGCGGCCGCGGCCGGGTCAGCCCCGACAGCTTCACGCACGGCAGCTCGGCCCAGCGGGCGAAGTGGTTCAAGGCCGGCATGGCCGCGGGCGATCCCAGGGCCTGCGACACGTTCAACACCCGCGACCTCTAATCGTTGCCTTTGGCGGCGGCCGGCGCGGCTGGCGGTGAAGCGCCGCCCAGGTCGAAATCAGGGTCGCGTCTCAGCGCGCGCCCTGGATCATGGACAGGATCGAAATGAAGTGGAGCACCGCTGCGATGATCGTGCAGAGGTGAAACAATTCATGATGTCCGAAAATGCCGGGGATCGGGTTCGGTCGTTTGAGGGCGTAGAAGACGGCGCCGACGGTGTAGACGACGCCACCGGCCAGGATGAGAACGATCTGGGTGCTGGTCAGCGCCGCCTTTGCCTCTGACCAATACAACATCACGGTCCAGCCGAGCGCCACGCACAACACAGCAGCAACCCACTTGGGAGCGTGAATCCAGAACAGAGATTGGATCACGCCGACCGCAGCACCCGACCAGACGATGATCAACAGCGTGTTGCCGAAGCTGGCGGGCAGCGCGACCAGGGCCATCGGCGTGTACGTGCCGGCGATGAGCACGAAGATCATGGCGTGGTCGGCGCGCCGCCACCAGGCGCGCACCGAGGGCGTCCAGGTGATGCGGTGGTAGGTGGCGCTGACGCCGAAGCACAAGAGCAGGCTCGTCATGAAGCCGAGCGCCGCGTACGTCCCGCGCAGCGTGGGAGCCGTCGCGGCCATCACCAGACCGGCGCCCAACGCGGTGAACGCCGCGCACTGGTGCAGCACCCCGCGCAGCAACGGTTTGACGGCGAGGACGGGGTCGTCGTTGGCGGGGGGATGCATCGCTGCTGCGTGCCTGCGCCGCCCCCGGGCGGCAAGGGGTCTTCGGGGCCGTTGCCTGTGTCTGCGGTGGGACGTCAGGCGCCGCTGGTCAGCTGGTGCTTGAGCGGCGAGCCGCGGTCAGTCCTTCTTCGGGCCGAGCAGGCACCCGAGGCTCCACACGAGGTCGTCTTCGAACTCGTCGCGCGCCAGGTCGAGCGCGTCCATGCGCTTGAGCCGATCAAACTGGAGGATCGACATGTAGAGCGTGCCGGCCAGGCGTGCGAGCCGCAGCGGCGTGATCTCGGGGGGCAGGTTGCTGCGCTGCATGATGGCCACCCAGACCCGCAGCACCGACGGCACGCTCGCGACCGCGCGCGTCTCGAGGGGCATGCGGTCGCTGACGGCCAGCTGGGCGCAGAGCGACAGGTAGGCGCGGCCGCCGTCGTCGTCGTCGAGCTTCTTGACGATGGGCTCGACGAGCACCGCCAACACCTCGCGCAGGCCGACCTCGGCGCCCGCGGCGGTGCGGGCGTCGACGGCGTCCATGGCGGCGTCGTAGACGCGGTGGATGGGGGCCGCGTGGCGCAACAGGATGGCGTCGACGACGCCGTCTTTGCTGCCGAAGTGATAACCGGCGGCGGAGTGGTTCTTCTGGCCGGCCGCCGCGGAAATTTCGCGCAGCGAGACCGCCTCGAGACCCTTCTCGTGGAACAAGGCCTCTGCGGTGCGCAGCAGGCTCAAGCGGGTGGCGGCTCCGTCGCGTTTCATCTCAAGGAGAACGTGCAGACGGCCGGCGTCGGCGGCCATGACGCAAAGCGACGATCCGCAGCGCACGACCGAAAGCCCGTGGGTTTTTCTTCGTCGACGTCGCCGACGCCGACCGAGCGCCCCGGTCGGCCGGCGTTCGACCGCCGGTTTCTCGAGGAGCGCGGCGCTTTTGTCAGGGGCGCAAAAGCGCACCAGTGAAGAAATCAGGCCCCGCTGATCCGCATGCCGGACTGCATCGACGTCGCGGTGCGCTGAGGCTCTGCCGTGCGTCAGATCGCCTTTTTCTGAGCCTCCGCGAGCGCGTCATTGACCATCTGCGTGCGCTTCGCCGGGACGTCCCAGTCGGCGCGGGCCTGCGTCGACAGCCCGGCGAGGGGATCGAACGTGCAGAAGAATTCGTCTTTTCGGACGCTGGGTGCTGTGTACACCGAAATACCGGTCTCGGTGTCGTAATGCTCGTAGCTGTGCATGTCGCGCTTGCCGCCGCCGCCGGGGGCGTCGACGACGAACATCGGGGTGTTGAAGCCGGCGGTGCTGCCGCGCACGCGCTTCTCGACCTGGATGCCGGTGGCGACACTGGTGCGCAGGTCTTCCGTGCCTTTCACCAGATCATGGATGTACACGTAGTACGGGTGCACGTTGACGTACGACAGCCGCTTGACCAGGTCGATCATGGTCTTGGCGTCGTCGTTCACCCCGCGCTGGAACACGGATTGGTTGCGCACCGTGATGCCGCGCTCCATCAGCACGTTGCAGGCGCGCTGGGTGATGCTGGTGATTTCATTCGGATGATTGAAGTGCGTGTGGATGACGACTTCTTTGTGGAGCTTTCGGCCCTTCTCGACGATGTCGGTGATGGCGTCGAGCCACGGCGCGTCGGTCAAGACCTTCATCGGCTGCACGGCGATGCCCTTGGTGGCGAAACGAAACCGTCGGATGTGGGGCATGGCCAGCAGCTTCTCGCCGATGAAGCGGATCTGGTCGGCGCGCAAGCGGTAGGTGTCGCCGCCGGAGATGACGACGTCTTCGAGCTCAGGACGTTCTGAGACGTACTGCAGAGCGCGCTCCCACCGTTCGTCGGTGGCTTTGATCGAGACCTTTTCGACGAATTCGGTGTCCAATCCGACGGCGTAGGAACGTGTGCAGAATCTGCAATACACCGGGCAGGTGTCGAGCACGAGGAACAGGGCCTTGTCGGGGTAGCGGTGGGTGAGGCCGGGCACCGGCGCGTCGCTCTGCTCGTGCAGCGAGTCGAGCGTCAGCATCGGGTGGTCGGGCTCGAGCTGGCTCTGCACCGGCAGGAACTGTCGGCGGATCGGGTCCTCGTAGGGCTTCGTCCAATCGATGAGGCTCAAGAGGTAGGGCGAGATGCGCACCGCCATCGGCGCCTTGCCGAAGCCGCCTTCGATGTCGGCGATGAACTCCGGCGAGGCCAGATCGCGCACGGTGGCGACCAGCTTCTCGACGTTGATGATCGCGTTCTTCTCCTGCCAGGCCCACTGCAAGAAGGTCTTTTCGTCGACGTCCTTCCAGGCCGGGATGGCCTGCCACCACGGACCGTCCTTGAGCTGGCGGTGGGTGATGGTCGCCGGGTCGACCGGCGGCTTGAGGTGGATGATCGGCTCGGCCTCTGACCCGAGCACGGTGAGCGAGCGGGCGGGTGACGACGTGGAAGCAGGCTCATTGGCCATGGCGGGACCTCAAAATGTGGGAGCGAAGCGGATGCGGGGAACGGGTTCGGCCAACGGCAGTGGCCACCAAAAAGGCCGGCGGGACAGGCCAGCAGGAAAGAGCGCGTCATCGCTGCGGCAGGCCGTCTCGGCAGCGTGCGGCAGATGAAGCGCTCAGCCGACGACGTCGGGGCAGTGAAAGACGTTGCCCTTGAACCACATGGGCAAAGGCTACAGGCCGAAACCAGCGCACTCAAGCGCCCCCGCGGCGATTCCGCGATTCGATGTTTCGACGGTATCCTCGCCCCGTGCCTCGCCCCCCTGCCCGTTCGCGCTCAGCCGTCATCGTCGTCGTCACCGTCGTCGTCACCGTCGTCGTCGACGTGGTCGTCGGCCTGGGCGGCGGCGCCTGCCGCAACACCATCGTCCCCGACCCCGACCCCGACGCCGGCGTCGGCGACGCCGGCCCGGCGGCGGACGAAGGTGAAGGCGAAGGCGGCGTCGAAGGCGAAGGCGGCGTCGAAGGCGAAGGCGAGTGCCCCGCCACCGGGCGGCCCGCGCTGTCGCTGCGCGTCTCCGACGACTCCACCAGAGTCGTGTTGTGCGATGCCGCCGTCACCCTCGCCGATGACGCCTTTCAGGAAGACGTCGTCGTCGTCGGCAGCGGTCCCGACTGCCGGTACCAGGGCGGCGTCGATCGCCCCGGCCGCTACGTCCTGACGGTGCGCAAGGCCGGGTACGCCGACTTTCTGAACCCGGCGTTCGTCGTCGACGCCGACGCCTGCGGCGACCCGATCACGCGGCAGCTCGACGTCAGGCTCGACCCGCTCTGAGGGTCCCGGTGAGCGACGGCCCTCAACGAAAAAGCGCGCCCTGCGGCGCGCCCTCGTTGCGTCAGGTCAATGAACGACCGTCACTTGCAGGTGTTCTCGACCATCGTGAGCCAAGCGCCATCAGGCCCCTTGACTTCAACGGTGTGCTTCACCTCTTTGCCGGCCTTTTGGAAGGTTTCCTTCATCTCCATGTTGGCCTGCAGCACCTTGCCGGTGAACACCATCTTGTCGTTCTCCCAGCCCGATGACGTCGAGTGCGTGATGCCGCCCATGCCGTCCATGTCGGTGCGGACCAGCTGCTTCTTGGACGGATCGAAACCGATGAACCCCATCGACCGGTAGGCCGGACCCGCGTTGCCCTTCGCCTTTGCCTCTTCTTATTTTGTCGTGTAGAAGTAGCCGTTCAGCTCTTTCTTCATCGTCATCTTTGAGGTCGTGGTGTAGCCCTTGCCCATGGGGCTGTCGTTGACCTTGCTCTTGCAGGTGAGGTTCTTCGTCAGGTCCTTGAGCCAGGCGTCGAGCTCGGGCGCGGGCGGCGGCGGGGCCGGCGGCGCGGCCGCGGCGGGCGGCGGGGGCGTCGTCGGCGTGGTGACCGCGTCGGGCTTGGGAGCGGCCGGCTTGGCCGGCGTCGCGGGCGTGGCCGGCGCGACGGGCTTCGCGGGCGCGTCGGGCTTCGCGGCGCCTTTGGGCGCTTCGAGCGGCTTGCCCTGGGCGGCGGCGGGGGCGACGGCGAGGCCCGTGACGAGGCCAGCGACGATGGATGCGGTGCGCAGCAACTTCTTCATGTGGGAGCTCCGTTGCCCCTGTTGGCAAAGTGCCCGGGGTGCGGAACACGGCTCTCATGCGCGCTCTCCTCTTGTCCACTTTGTCCCTCGCCTTTGTCGCCTCGCTCGTGGCCTGTCCGCCCGGCGGCGATGACAGCACCGCCACCGAAGGCGAAGGCGAGGTCGAAATCATCGACGGCGGCGTCGACGGCGAAGGCGAAGCGGAAGGCGAAGGCGAAGGCGAAGCAGCCGCCGGCGAAGGCGAAGGCGAACCTGCCGGCGGCGGCGAAGGCGAAGGCGAAATCCAGGGCGAGCCCTACACCGGCACCGCCGAAGACGGCGTCGTCTGCGGCGACGTCACCTGCGCCGCGCCCACGGCCTCGTGCTGCTTCAGCTTCTTTGGCGAGGCTCCGACCTGCGCAGCCCCGGGCGAGTGCGGCGGGTTCGCCGCCGGCCGCGCCGAGGCGGCCTGTGACGGAGGCGAAGACTGCACCGCCGCCGGCAGCAACGAATGCTGCTTCGCGAACGCCGCCACCGCCTGCGTCGCCAACGACACCTGCCGCACCCAGAACGGCAAAGAAATCTGCGTGACCGACGCCGACTGCAACGCCGACGAGACCTGCTGCACCGAGGGCCGGCTGGCCCAGGTCGGCGGCGACGGCGGCGTGTGCCTGCCCGAAGCCGACAACTGCGCGGGTCAGTTCGGCGCTCCCTGAGTCGTCGCCCCCCGCAACACGGCAACACTGAAACTCGGAAAGCCCGGCCCCTGGCCGGGCTTTTCGTTTCTGGCCGTCGTTCTCGATCTATTTCGTCGGCGACGCCGACAACGGCGGGGTCGTCGGCGACGGCGACGTTCCACAAAGGAGCTCGATGTTCCACGGCGCCGGGTCGGGGGCGGTGCCGTCGGCGACAAAGGCCGCGAACATCGCCTGCGTGCGTTGGTGGCAGCCGCGGGCCCGGTAGCGCGCGCGGCGGGCCTGCACGGCGGCGTCGACGAGCAGCGGGCACACCTCGAGGCTCGCCACGCGCACCGGCTCGGCCTCGCTGTCGGCATAGGCGTTGTGGGCGAAGCTCTCGTCCCAACACGGATCGATCCAGTCGGCGAAGCGGAAGGGCCGGGCCAACGACCAGCGTCCGTCGTCGCCGCGGGCGAGCTGCGCGTCTTTGCACAGGGCGTCGAAGTAGCGGACGCCGGCCGAGGCGGCGTGCAGGTCTGCCCACGAGAACACGCCGTCGATGCCGAGGCCGAGCCAGCCTTTTTCTTCGTCGACGCCGTAGAGCAGCGCCGCGCGCAGGGCGCCGTCGTCGTCGGCGCCGGCGGCGCCGGCGTCGGTCGCGCGCTCCCACGATCGGTAACCGTTGGTAAAGAAGTGGCCGATCTTGTCAGGCCCCGTCAGCACGTCGTCGACCAGCAGCGTTGGATCGAGGGGCACCCAGTGGCCAAACGGCTTGAGCGGCGCCGCGCGGTAGACGCTCACCCGATCGAAGAGCGCTTGATCGGTGAGGCCGCGCGGCGAGCGGTCGATCGGCCAGCGGCGCATCTCGCTGCGAAAGAAATGGGCCGAGGTGACGACGAGGGGCGCGGTGAGGATCTGCGCGGCTTCACGGCACGACCCCGGCCGGCGGGCGTTCACGTCGGCGAGGCCGCGGACCAGCTTGTGATTGACGATGCGGTCCATGACCCGCGTGATGTCGTCGGGGGGCTTGCGCCACGCCCAATACGGATCGGACTCCGCGGCGTGCGCCGGCGACGCCGACGACGACGCCAACGACGCCAACAGCAGCAGCGCGACCCGCGACACGATCATCGCTGCTGTCTAGGAACCCGCGGCCAGCGGCGGGACCTGACCCCACCCGTGGCTGATCGCTAAGACGAACCCCTTGCTGGTCCTGCGCATCATCGCTGCTGTCGTCTGCGCCGCCGTCGCCCCGGTGGCCTCGTTCGTCGTCCTCGGCGGCGGCTCGTGGCTGTGGACCCGCGCGGTCGGACGGCTGCCCGAGCTGGTGCTGCAGCACGTGGCTCTGTGGGGCGTCGCCGCCACCGTCGCCGTCGCCGCCCTCGCCTGGCGCGGGTGCGCGCACGCGCCGCCCCGCGTGCACCGCCTGGCGGGCTGGTGGCTGGTCATCGCGGTGGTCGCCCGCTTCGGCGATGGCTTCGTCTGGAACGGCCCGCTGGTCGCCGTCGAGCATCACGTCGACGTCATCAGTGGCCTGGTGGCCGACGAGCAGCGCCAGGACGGCGCCGGCTGGGGCGCCCACGACGGCAACGCCGGCCTCGAGCGCCGCACAACGATTCCCTGCCGTGTGCCGGGACAGCGGGCCGCCGTCGTCGTGCGGCGCGTGGCCGACACGCACATGCAGTGGCGCGATCGACGCCTGGTGCTGATCGACGACGGCCCTGGCACCACCGCGGAGGCCGGTTCCGCCGGCGCCGTCGTCGAAGCCGTCGTCGACGTCTTTGCGCCCTGCGCCGTGCACCGCGGAAACCAGGGCGTGCGCTTCACCGCCTGCGATGGAGTCGACGACGACGAAGCCCTGCGCATCGGCTGGCTGCGCGGGCGCGTCGCAGCCGGTGACATCGACGTCGTCACGCCGTGCGGTCGTGGGCCTGGGCAGTCGCCGTGATCAGCCGGCCAGCCGTGATCAGCCGGCCAGAAAGCGCGCGAGGTAGGGCGCCGTGCGGCTCTCTGTGACGGCAGCGACGTCGCGGGGCGGGCCGGCGGCGACGACGACGCCGCCGTTTGCGCCGGCGCCGGGGCCGACGTCGACGACCCAGTCGGCCCCGGCCACCACGTGCATGTCGTGCTCGACGACGACGACGGTGTTGCCGGCGTCGACGAGGCCGTCGAGCTGGATCATGAGCCGCTCGACGTCGCTCGGGTGCAGGCCCGTGGTCGGCTCGTCGAGCACGTAGAGCGTGGTGCCCCGTGAG
>JBKJNL010000877.1:0-3344 GCA_046593615.1 Myxococcota bacterium
CGCCGGCGCTTCGGCGACCACCCCGGGGCCATCGACGAGACCGGTCTGGCCGCGACGGCCGACGACGCCCGGGCCTTGTGGCAGCACGCGCTGACCACCTGCCTGCCCTCGTTCGGCCCCTTCGAGGACGCGATGTCATCGACGTCGACGACGCTGTTCCACACGCGCTGCAGCGCGCTCCTGAACCTGCAGCGCCTGTTGCCACGGGATCTGATCGACGACGTCGTCGCGGCTGACATTCCGCTGCCGTCAAAGGAAGGCTTCATCCGCCAGGTGCTCGGCTGGCGCGAGTTCGTGCGCCACGTCCACCGCGCCACCGACGGGTTCCGTCGGCGTCCCGACGGCGAAGCAGACAGCGACAAAGACGTCTTTGCCGTCGACGCCAACGGCGCGCCGTCGGCGCTCGATGCCCACGAGCCCTTGCCCGCTGCCTTCTGGCCGAGCGCGCAGCAGGGGACGCCATGGCGCGGTGCGCAGAGCGGCCTCCACTGCCTCGACAGCGTCGTCGACGACGTCTGGCGCGATGGCTACGGCCACCACATCACGCGCCTGATGGTGCTGTCGAACATCGCCACGCTGCTCGACGTCGAGCCCCGCGCCCTGACGGACTGGTTCTGGGCCGCCTACGTCGACGCCTACGACTGGGTGGTCGAGCCCAACGTGCTGGCCATGGGCACCTTTGGCGCCGGTGCGTTGATGACGACGAAGCCCTACGTCGCGGGCAGCGCCTACGTCGACCGCATGAGCGACTACTGCGGTGACTGCGCGTTCTCACCAAAGACGAGCTGCCCGCTGACGCCGCTGGGCGTTCCTCGAGCGCCACCGCGATGTCTTGTCCAACAACGACCGCATGAAGTTGCCGATGGCCTCGTCGTCGCGCCGCCCGGCTGCGAAGCAGGCCAATGACGCGCGCCTCTATCAGATCACGCGGGCGACGCTGACGAAGGGGGAGCGGCTGACGCCTTTCATGTACGATTTTTCGGCAACGTCTTCGTCTTCTTCTTCTTCTTCTTCGACGATGCCTTTGCCGCTTTCGCCCGCAGCGGCGACGGCTGGCACGCCGGACACCAGACCGTTGTCCGGCCGGCGATCGAGGTCGAAGACAACGTCGTCGAACAGGTGAGGCACAAGAGGCCGGCGCGCTCGTAGACGCGGAACGGCGAGGGCGCGGCGCGGTTCTCATAGCGCCAGGCCAGCTCACCGCGGCTCTCCTGGATGCTCTCCAACAAGACATCCTGGATGGCGCGGTACAGGCGGGCTGTTTCCATCTCGGTCAGGTTCTGCGTGCGCGTGCGCGGGTCGAGGCCGGCGCGGTGCAGCGCCTCGTCGGCGTAGATGTTGCCGATGCCGCCGATGACGGTCTGGTCGAGCAATGTGGCCTTGATGGGCCGGCTGCCACGCAGGGCCTGGGTCAGACGCTCGGCGGTGAACGACGAGTCGAGAGGCTCGGGCCCCAGGTCGCGAAAGAACGGACGGAGGTCGGTGACGACGTCGCAGTGGCCGAAACGGCGGGGGTCGGTGAACACCAGCTGCTTGCCGTTGTCGAGGTCAAAGACGAAGCGCACGAACTTTGGCGGCACCGTGGCCACGACGTGCAGGTCGCCGGTCATCTTCAGGTGCACGAGCAGCACCGCCGATCGATTGGTTCGGATGACGATCCACTTGGCGCGCCGTTCGACATCGACGACGACGGCGCCGACGAGGTCGGCGAACGAGCCGCTGCGCAAGACCTTGGGGTCGACCGCAGTCGCTCCGACGATGACGTTGCCGACGAGGCGCTTCTCGCCGTGGCCGCCCTCGCGCAGCCGCCAACAAACGGTTTCGACCTCGGGGAGCTCGGGCATGCATCTCTTCTACCCAGACCGGCATCCAAAGGTGACGAGGCTCCAGATGACCGTGCCAGTGCTGCGGACGAGGTCGCGAAACGATGCCCCCATCCGCCCCGAGCGCGGCTGCGTTCTCTATTGGATGACCGCGGCCAGACGAGCCGACTGGAGCTTCGCCCTCGACCGCGCCCTCGAGCACTGCGCGGCGCTGAACAAGCCCCTCGTCGTCGTCGAAGCGCTGCGCGTCGACCACCGCTGGGCCAGCGATCGCTTCCACGCATTTGTCGCCCAGGGCATGGCCGACAACGCGCGGGCCTTTGCCGCCGCCGGCGTCACCTACCACCCCTACCTCGAGCCGCGACCCGGCGCCGCAAAGGGGCTGCTGCAGGCCCTCGCCGAAGACGCCTGCGTCGTCGTCACCGACGAATGGCCCGGCTTGTTCTTGCCGGCGATGAGCGAGGCCGCGGCCAGGAAGCTCGATGTGCAACTCGAAGACGTCGACAGCAACGGTGTGCTGCCGCTGCGGGCGCCGGGCGAGCAGGTATTTGTCTCGGCGCACTCGTTCCGTCGCTTCCTGCAAAAGAACCTGCCGCTCCACCTGATGAACCGGCCGCGGGCGCGACCCTTCGACGGTGAGCCGCGGCGAGCGCTCTACGCGCTGCCTGCCACCGTGTTGCGCCGCTGGCCGGCGACCACCGACCTCAGCGGGTCGTCGTCGTCGCTTTCGTCGTTCCCCATCGATCACACCGTGCTGCCGCTCGCGATCGCCGGCGGCTCCGAGGCCGCGGCGCGACAGTTGCGGAATTTCATTGATGGCAAGCTCGACCGCTTCAACGTCGACCGCAGCAGCCCCGACAAGAACGGCCAGTCGGGGCTCTCGCCGTGGCTGCACTGGGGACACCTGTCGAGCTGGACCGTCGTCGACGAAGTCCTGCGCCGCGGAGGCTGGTCGCCGGACCGCGCCGGCGTGCGCGTCGATGGCGCGCGCGAGGGCTGGTGGGGCTTGTCGCCGGCGGCGGAGGGCTTTCTCGATGAGCTGATCACCTGGCGCGAAATCGGCTTCAACTTCCTGAGCCGCCGCGCCGACTACGATCGCTTCGAGAGCCTGCCCGGCTGGGCCCAGGAAACACTGCTGCGTCATCAAGTCGATCAGCGCGAGTACACCTACACACTGGAACAGCTGGCGTCGTCGCAGACCCATGACCCCCTCTGGAACGCCGCCCAGCGTCAGCTCGTGCAAGAGGGCATCATCCAGAACTACCTGCGCATGCTCTGGGGCAAAAAGGTCCTCGAGTGGACGCCCGATCCACGCGAAGCGCTCGCCCGGCTCATCGAGCTCAACAACCGCTACGCCATCGACGGCCGCGACCCCAGCTCCTATTCCGGTATATTCTGGGTCTTCGGTCGCTACGATCGGCCATGGGGTCCTGAACGCCCCATCTTTGGCCTGATTCGTTATATGTCATCAGCCAACACCGCCAAGAAGGACGACGTCGACGCCTACCGCGCCCGGTTCGG
>JBKJNL010000400.1:0-2501 GCA_046593615.1 Myxococcota bacterium
GCGTTTTCGCCTTCGCCTTCGCCGGCGTTTTCGCCTTCGCCTTCGCCGGCGTTTTCGCCTTCGCCTTCGCCTTCGGCCGCTTCGCCCTCGCCTTCGGCGGTGATGACGCACGACGGCAGAGCAAAGGTGGCGAGACCAATTCCAAACACAAACAATGCAATCTTTTTCACGGGTGTCCTCCAGGGGTTGCGCCCTCGGTGTACCCGGCCCCTGACGAGAAAGCTCGTTAACCGCACGGTCGAATAGACGGGGGGCGGCGTGGCGCCCGTCGCAGATTCAAAACAACGAAAGCTGCTTCTTCAGCGTGGGCGGATCAAGCGTCGGCGGCGCCGTCGCAGCCTCCGGCGGCGGCACGGAAGCAACCGGGGCGAGGCCGAGGTCCGCGAGCAGTGCGCCGAACCCCTGCTCATCGAGGATGGCGATGCGCGCGCCCTCGTCGATCAGCTTTTGAGCGGCCTGCTGTTTCGTCGACGGCGATCCGCGATCGCTGGCGCCGACGATCAGGTGGGTGAGCCCCTTGGTGACCGACGCGGGCGTGTGAGCGCCCAGGGATCTGACGCGGGCTTCGGCGCCTTTGCGATCGAACGACAACGCGCCGGTGAAGACGAAGCTCTTGCCGGTCAGGGGGCCATCGACGGGGCCGGTGTCGCCGCCGACGGTGACGTGCTGCAGGAGCGCGTCGAGCAGCGCGCCGTTGTGCGCCAGGCCATCGACGATCGCCTTTGCCGACGTCTCGCCGAAGCCCTTGAGCTGCGAGAGCTCGGCGACGCTGGTCATGCGCACGCGCGCCAGGGTCGAGAAGCGCAGGGCGAGCGCGGCCGCGGCGCTCTTGCCAAGGCCTTCGATGCCGAGCGCGCGCAAGACCACCTCGAGCGGCAGGGTGCGCGCCTTTTCGATCTCGCCGATCAGCTTGACGGCCATGGCCGGCCCGGCGCGGTCGAGCGAGGCGAGCTGCTCGCTGGTGAGCATGTAGAGGTCGGCGGGGGTCTTCACGAAGCCGCGTTCGACGAGCTGCTCGACGACGGCGTCGCCGAGTCCCTGGATGTCGGTGTTCTTTGCCCAGTGGATGAGCCGGCCGACGCGGGCGGCGACGCAGTCCTGCGGCTTGCTGCACACCAAGAAGTCGCCCACGATGTCTACGGCGGCACCGCACGAGGGACACAGTTGCGGAAACGCGATGACGTCGTCGCCGGCTTCGAGGACGCGCTCAACGTGGGGGATGACGCCGCCCCGGCGGACCATGGCCACGCGGGCGCCGAGCTTGAGGCCGAGGCTCTCGACGAATCCCTTGTGGTGCAAGGTGGCCCGCACGACGGTGGCGCCTGACAAGACAACGGGGTCGACGACGGCGACGGGCGTGATGGTGCCGGTGCGGGCGACGTTCCATTCGACGGCGCGCAGCACGCTCTGGCCTTCTTCGCCCTGGAATTTCCAGGCGATGGCCCAACGCGGGTGGTGCGCCGTGGCGCCCAGGCGGCGCTGCTCGGCGAGGTCGTCGACGACGAGGACGACGCCGTCGGTTTCGTAGGGCAGGGCTTCGCGCCGTCGCGCCAGCTCGTCGACGGCGACGCGGGCCAGGTGGCGCGGCGCAACCGCCTGGGGAATCGGCTTGAAGCCGAGCGCCGCGAGCAGCGCCAGCTTCTCCCGCTGCGTCGTCGTCTCGCGACCGCGCAGGTCGTACGCCAGGAACGACAGGCCCACCGCGCGGGTCTTGTTCGGGTCCTTCTGGCGCAGCGCGCCGGCCGCGATGTTGCGCGGGTTCATGACCTTGCCGGGCTCATCGGCCTGCATCTGTCGAAAGCGCTCGAGCGACAGATACACCTCGCCGCGCACCTCGAGAGGACCGCTGCCGATGCGGCGGCGCACGTCGGCAATGGCGCGGACGTTGGCGGTGACGTCTTCGCCGACCTCGCCGTCGCCGCGGGTGGCGGCCAGCTGCAGCCAGCCGTCTTCGTCGTAGCGCAGCGCGCAGGCCAGCCCATCGACCTTGGGCATGGCGATGACGTCGCCGGCGAAGTGCTCGGTCCAGGCCGACAGCTCGTCGTCGACGTAGCACTTGTCGAGCGAGAGCATCGGCTGCTCGTGGCGCACGGATTCACCGCTGCCCGGCGGCGGGCCGAGGTGCAGCAAGGCGTCGCTGTCGGGCTTCAGGCGCTTCAGCCGGCGGCACAGGTCGTCGTAGGCGACGTCGTCGGTCTCTGGCCTGGCGTAGACCCAGTAGAGCTCGTTGTGCTTGCGGATCGCGTCTTCGAGCTGCGCGACGCTCTGGTTGTCGGCGACGAGAACGGGCGCGGGCCGCACCCCGCCAGGTTCGGCGTCTTCACCGCCGTCGTCGTCTTCGCCGGTCGACGACAACGAATCGTCCTCGACGATGGTGCGGGTCGCGGTGTTGGCGTGGGCGCCCGTCGAGACCTTCACGCGGATGCCGCGGCGATCGATGTCGAAAAAATCGGTGTTGCCGGGCAGCGCCGAGCGGTTGCCCTCGGTGCGCGCCGCGTGGA
>JBKJNL010000524.1:0-3493 GCA_046593615.1 Myxococcota bacterium
CCGCATTTCTCGTCGTCCTGCATCTCCTCGTCTGCGTCTTCCTGATCCTCTTCGTGCTGCTGCAGCCGGGAGCGCGTGGCGGCGTCGGCGCGGCGTTCGGCGGTGCCGGCGGACAGACCGTCTTCGGCGGCCGTGGCGCCAACACCTTTCTGGCGAAGCTCACCGGCGCCGCTGCCGTGGTCTTCATGCTCACCAGCATCTCGCTGTCGTACTTCGGCTCGTCGTCAACGAGCATCATGACCCGCCGCGGGACGCCCACCGGCGTCAAGGTCGACGACAAGACCGATGCTGCCAAGGTCCCGGCGGCGGTCGTTCCGTCGACGGACGAGACCGGCGGCGACGCCGTCACCCCGCCCGCCCCCTCCCCGACGCCCCCGGTTGGCGACGCGCCCCCCGCGCCCGGCGCGCCCCCGCCCGGCTGATCGTTCCTTCAGCGAGCGTCTGAGCAAACACCCACCGCCATCGGTGGGTGTTTTCGTTTCAGCGCACCCAGAAGCCCCGATTCGCGCTGTGGTGTGAACGACGTCACGATCACTGTCATGATCGCTGGCCTGACCTTGACAGTGATCGGCTCGACGATTACAGTAACACCATGGACGCCGAAGCCCCCTGGACCCTCGACGAGCTCACCGCCCGCGTGGCGGTGGCCATCGATCGGCTCGGGCTGCTGCAGCCAAACGGCCAGGTCGCCGAAGCCCCCAACGCCCGCGCGGTCCGCTGGTACCAGTCGACGGGGCTGGTTCGTCGTCCGCAACAGCGCGGCCGCGTCGCCTATTACGGCCCGGCCCACCTGCGCGAGCTCGTGGCCATCAAGCGCCTCCAGTCCAACGGGCTGACCCTCGAGCAGGTGCAGCAGCAGCTGCTCAGCCAGGGCGACGACGCCGTCACAGTGTTGGCCGACGTCCCCGCCGACCTCGAAGACATCGCGCCTGCGCCGGCTTCGTCGACGGCCGCCGCCCCGCGACCGCGATCGTTCTGGAGCGAAGACGTCATCGACCCCGTGGTCGACAGCGCGCAGCCGCTGACCGTGTCTGCGCCGCGCCCGGCCCCGTCGCTGCTTCATGAGCGCATCGCGCTCGACCACCCCGCTGGCGTGACCGTGGTGTTCCCCACCCGGCGCGCTCCCACCGCTGATGACGTGCAGGCGATTCTGTCTGTCGTCGTCGACCAACTGATCGCGCGCGGCTTGCTCGCGAAAAGTCCTGTCACCGAGGAGGAATGACCATGACCGCTCCCCTGCCGCTGCTCACCGAAGAAGAAGTCCGCTCCGTCACCGGCGACGACGACCGCCGCTCTTTCGGTTGCTTGTCTTGCGAGCAGGGCGTGCTGCCGCTCAAGGCCCTGCACGTCGGCGCCCGCATCGTCGGCACCTTTGCGCACACGACGCTGCGGCAGAGCTTCGTCAACAACGCCGGCGTCCCCGTCGAAGCCACGTACATTTTTCCGCTGCCCGATCGCGCCGCCGCCACGCGCTTCGTGATGGAGGTCGCCGGCCGCCGCGTCGAGGGTGACCTGCAGGAGCGCCACCAGGCCCGACAGACCTACGACCGCGCGATCTCACAAGGCAAGCGCGCGTCGATCGCCGAAGAAGAGCGGCCGGGAACGTTCTCGCTGCGCGTCGGCAACCTCATGCCCGGCGAAGAAGCCGTGATCACCCTCGAGATGACCGGACCCCTGCCCGTCGTCGACGGCGAAGTCACCTACCGCTTCCCGCTTGTGGTCGCGCCCCGCTACATGCCCGGCCGCCCGCTGCCCGGCGATCACGTCGGCGACGGCACCGCCGGCGACACCGACGCCGTCCCCGACGCCTCGCGCATCTCTCCGCCGGTGCTGTTGTCGGGCTACCCGAACCCGGTGCGGCTCTCGATCGAGGTCACGCTCGACCCCGCCGGGCTGCCGCTGTCAAAGGTTCGATCGGCGCTGCACACGGCGTGGGCCGACGAGAGCCAGGGCCTGCTGCGCGTGCAGGTCGGCGCCGGCGAGCGCCTGAACCGCGACTTCATCCTGCGCTTTTGTCTGGGCGATGCGCAGCTGCGCACGACGGCGCGGGCCACGCGCTTGAACGACGGCCGCGACGACGCTTTCTTGCTCACCGTGGTGCCGCCGACCCGTCTGGACGGCAGCGGGGCGACGGCGAACCGCAGCCGCGATCTGGTCTTTGTCCTCGATCGCAGCGGATCGATGGGCGGCTGGAAGATGATCGCCGCCCGCCGCGCCGTGGCCCGCATGGTCGACAGCCTGCGCGGGTCCGATCGCTTCAGCGTCCTGGCCTTTGATGATCACGTCGACGCGTTCCAGGCGGGCCTGACCGAGGCCAGCGATCGCAATCGCTTTCGCTGCGTCGAGTGGCTGGCCAAGGTCGACGCCCGCGGCGGCACCGAGATGGCCCAGCCGTTGTCCGACGCCGCCGACCTGCTCGGTGGCGGCGCGGGCCTCGAGCGCGAGCGCGTGCTGGTGTTCGTCACCGACGGACAGGTCGGCAACGAGAGCCAGCTGGTCAAGCTGCTCGGCAACCGCTTGCAGGGCGCGCGCGTGTTCGCCCTCGGCATCGACCAGGCCGTCAACGCCGGCTTCTTGAACCGCCTGGCCCAGCTCGGTGGCCAGGGTGAGGCCGAGCTCGTCGAGAGCGAAGACCGCGTCGACGAAGTGCTGGCCCGCTGCCACCGCCGCATCGACACGCCGGTGCTCTCTGACATCTCCGTCGACGTCGTCGAAGGCGCCACCGTGGTGTCGCAGAGCATCGCTCCGGCGCGCTTGCCCGACGTCTTCAACGGCGTGCCGGCCGTGGTGCTCGGCCGCCTCAGGCGCAACGGCAGCGGCAGCAAGCCCGTGCTCCACGTGCGCGGCAAGCTCGCCAACGGTCAGCCCTTCTCGGAGCGCGTCGTCGTCGAGACCACCGCCAACGGCGCCCTCGTGCCGGCCTGGGGACGCCTGCACCTGCGCGATCTCGAAGACCAGTTCGACGGCGGCAAAGGCAACAAGGCCGAGCTCGAGCGGCGCATCGTGCAGGTCTCGCTCGAGGCCAAGGTGCTCTGTCGCTTCACGGCGTTTGTCGCCGTCGATCACGAGGTCGTGAACGAGGGCGGCCGCCTGCACAAGACCACCCAGGCCGTCGATGCGGTGTCGGGTTGGGCGGGCAACGCGCAGGGCCAGCCGATGCCGCCGCCGCCGCCGGCCGCCGCGTCGAGGCCGAGCGCGCCGATGCGGTCGACGTCGACCGGCGGGATGGCGCCGTCGCCGGCCTCGCCGGCACCGCGGGCGAGCCGCGTGCGGGAGGAGCTGGCGCCGCCGTCGTCGCACCAGGCCGATGACGACGACAGCGACGGGTCCGAGCTCGACAAAGGCGCCGACTCGTTCGCCGACGCCGGCCCAGGAGCAGCGCCGTCGGCCCCCGCGGAGGCCCAGGCGGCACCCCTGGCGATCAACGCGAAGCGCGGGACTGGTCTCCTCGGCGCCGTCGGCAGCCCTGTCGAAAAAGCGAAGTCGATGGTCT
>JBKJNL010000552.1:0-4399 GCA_046593615.1 Myxococcota bacterium
GGGTCACGTCGGTGCGGGCCACCCAGCTCAATGTGCGCCTCGGCAAGCGCACCGACTGGCTGGGCATCGACGGCGCCGTCAGCCTCGACGACGGCACCCGCCTCGAGCTGCAGCCGCTCATCGAGGCGCTGCGCGAAGGCCGCCGCTGGGTGGTCGTCGACAAGAACCACATCGCGGCGTTGTCGGCCGAGCTCGCCGACCAGCTCGGGCCCTTGGCCGCGTTCAGCAGCAGCAAGGGCGCGCTGGCCGCCGGCAGCGTCGCCGTCGTCGACGAAGCCGCCGCCGTCCTCGCCGAAGCCGGCGCCCACGTCGAGCGCGACGCCGGCTGGACCCTCGCCCGCGACGCCACCGACCGCGCCCGCGACGTCGACGGCATACCCCCCCCGGGTATCATCGCGACGCTGCGCCCCTACCAGCAAGACGGCCTGCGCTTCCTGCGGCGCCTGGCGTGTTGGGGCAGCGGCGGCGTGCTGGCCGACGACATGGGCCTGGGCAAGACGCTGGTGACGATGTGCCTGCTGGCCGATCGCGGCAGAGACGGCCCGGCGTTGGTGGTGGCGCCGACGTCGCTGTGCTTCCACTGGGCCGCTGAGCTCGCCCGCTTCGCGCCGATGCTGAACCCGATCGTCTACGGCGACGCCCCGGCCCGCGGACACGGCGCCGACCGCGCCGCTCTCGTCGACAGCGCCGGCCCCAACGACGTCGTCATCGCCTCCTACGGGCTGCTGCAGCGCGACGTCGATCGCGTGTTCGCCAAAAAGGCATTCACCACCCTGGTCGTCGACGAAGCCCAGGCCGTGAAGAACGCGACCACCGCCCGGGCCCAGGCGCTGCGTCGGCTGCCGTCGGGCTTTCGCGTGGCCTTGACCGGGACACCGATCGAGAACCACACCAGCGAGCTGTGGTCGATCTTCGACCTCGTGAGCCCGGGGCTGTTCGGCACGTTCAACCAATGGAAGGCGCGCTGGGCATCGCCGATCGAAAAGGACGACGACGTCAAACGGCGCCAGCTGCTGGCCCGCACCATCCGGCCGTTTCTCCTGCGCCGCAAAAAGAGCGAGGTCGCCAAAGACCTGCCCGCAAAGACCGTCGTCACGCGCGTGTTGCCGCTGTCGGCCGACGAGCGGCAGTCCTACGAACGCCTGCGCCTGGCCCTGGTCGCCGACCTCGAGCGCGATGAAGATCGCGGTGAGCGCGAGCTCGACGCCGCCGAAAAACGCGTGCAGATCCTCGCGGCCCTCACGCGCCTGCGCCTGTGCGCCTGCCACCCCGTCTTTGCCGCCGACGTCGTCGACCCCGCCGCCGTCGCCGCCGGCAGCAAGCAAAAGGCGCTGGTCGAGCTGGTCGACGAGCTGCGAGACGCCGGCCACAAGACCCTCGTCTTTTCGCAATTCGTGCGGCACCTGACGCTGGCCCGCCGCTTCCTCGACGAGAGCGGGGCCAAGACGCTGATGCTCACCGGCGACACGCCCGCCCGGCAACGACAAGCCCTCGTCGAGCAGTTCCAGGCCGGCGACGCCGACGTCTTTCTGATTTCGTTAAAGGCCGGCGGCTTCGGCTTGAACCTCACGCGGGCCTCCTACGTCGTGCACCTCGACCCCTGGTGGAACCCCGCCGTCGAAGAGCAGGCCAGCGACCGGGCCCACCGCATCGGCCAGACGCTGCCGGTCACCGTCGTGCGCCTGGTCGCCGGTGGCACCCTCGAAGAGCCGATCCTCGAGCTGCACGAGCGAAAAAGAGCGCTGGCCGACGGCGTGCTCGACGGCACCGACGTCGCCGGCACGCTGTCGCTCGACGAGCTCATGGGGCTCGTGAAGACCAGCAGACGCTTCGACGGCGCTGCCGGCCAGGAGCTGGCGGGCCCCGCGCTCGACGACACCGCCGATTGACGTCGCGGGCGGGCCGACGAGGTTTACAACGCATGGGATTGCGGCCAAGCACCGCACCCGATGACCTCCGAACCCTCCGCCGACGACGTCCCCCTCGATCTGTCCAACGAGCCGCCGGTGGCGATGCCCGAGCCGGCGCGCTTCGTCGGCACCTTTGACGACCTCGACATCGTCGAAGGCGTGCGCAAGGGCCTGCGCGACCTCGGCTACACCGGCCCGACGCCCGTGCAGCGCGAGGTGTTCCTGCCGCTGCGCGCCGGCAACGACGCGCTCGTGCAGGCCAAGACCGGCAGCGGCAAGACGACGGCGTTCGCGCTGCCGACGTTGTGCGCCATCGACCCCGCGCAGAAGTCGCCGCAAGCGATCATCCTGTGCCCGACCCGCGAGCTCGCGTTGCAGGTCAGCGCCGAGACCGCGCGCCTCGGACACCCCGCCGGCATCAAGGTCGTCACCATCTACGGCGGCGCCAGCATGAGGGCCCAGATCGACGCCCTGCAGTCCGGCGTCCACGTCGTCGTCGGCACCCCCGGCCGCGTGAAGGATCTCCACCGCCAGGGCCAGCTGCGCTTCGAAGGCATCCGCGTCTGCATCCTCGACGAAGCCGACGAGATGCTGTCGCGCGGCTTCTGGGACGAGGTCACCTCGATCCTCGACCAGCTCCCCGACGAGCTGACCATCGACGGCGTCAAGAAGCCCCGCCAGACCGCGCTGTTCTCGGCGACCCTGCCCGACCAGATCGAGCGCGCGGCCCACAAGTACCTGCGCACCCCGACGCGCATCAACCTGTCGACCGACACATTGAATGTGTCGACCATCCGCCACGTATTGCATCATGAAAACGAGAAGTGGTCCAAGCCGCGGAACTTCTTGTACATGGTCGAGCTGCACAAGCCGACCTCGGCCATTGTCTTTTGCAACCGCAAAGACGAGACCGAAATGATTTGCTCTTATGTCAAGCGCTTCGGCTACCGCGCCGAGGCCCTGAATGGCGACATGCCGCAGAGCGCCCGCGAGCGCACCCTGGCCAAGGTCAAAGCCGGTGAGCTCGATCTGATGATCGCCACCGACGTCGCCGCCCGCGGCATCGACATCAGCGACCTCGGCCACGTCTTCAACTACGACCTGCCCGAGCACGACGAGATCTACGTCCACCGCGTCGGCCGCACCGGCCGCATCGGCAAGCGCGGCACCGCCGCCAGCCTCGTGCGCGGCAAGTATCTCGCCCACCTCACCTCACTGAAGAAGCAATACAAGGTCCCGTTCGAGGAGGTCGCCCTCCCCGACGAGAAGGAGCTGCTCTGGATGCAAGCCGAACGCCTCGCCGTGCAGATTCTCGAAGACGCCAGCGGTGTGGAGATGGAGCAGTACCGCCCCATCGCCGAAGCCTTGATGGGCCGTGGCGACGTCAAAGAGATCATCGCGTTCCTGCTGCGCACCCACTACGCCCAGGGCGTGCGGGCGCCGTCGCCGTCGCACGCGCGTGACGAAGGCCGGGCCCGCGGCTTCGACGGGCCCCGGGGAGATGGGCCCCGGGGAGATGGGCCGCCGCGCGGTGATCGCGGCGACCGCCCGGATCGCGGCCCGCGCCCCGAGCGCAGCGGTGACCGCCCCGACCGTGGCCCCCGCGCCGACGGCCCCCGCACCGATGGCCCCCGCACCGATGGCCCACCGCGCGAGCCCCGCGGCGACGGCCCCCGCACCGACGGCCCGCCGCGCGAGCCCCGCGCCGACCGACCCGCCGGCGAAGCCGGCGTTGACGGCGGCCCCGAAGGCGACGTCGACGGTGACGAGGTCGCCCCGATTTCGCCGACCGTGAACCTCTACGTGACCATCGGCCGCCACGACGGCGTCGCCGACCTGATGGCCCTGACGCGCCTGCTGGCCGAGATGAGCGGCGTCGACGACGCCCACTTCACCGGCGCCGGCGACGTGCGCGATCACAGCTCGCACCTCGAGGTCGACGCCGAGGTCGCCGACAAGATCGTCACCGCCGTGCACGGCAAGGCCCGCCCGGCCGCCGCCGGCGCGCCGACCCACGCCACCGCACCCGAGCTGGCCGGCGAAGGCCCGCCCAGCGACGGCCCCCCGGCCGAGGTCCGCACCATCGTCTGCGAGCGCGCCAAGACCCAGCCCGGCGATCGTCGTCGTCGGCCCGGTGGTGGCGGCGGCGGCGAAGGCCGTGGTCGCGGTGGCGAGCGCGGCGGCGAGCGCGGTGGACGCGGTCGCGGCCCCCGTCGTTGAGCCGACCCCAGCCCATGGCCAAGGCAAAGAAGAAGAAGCCGGCGGCCAAGGCGAAGTCGCAGGCAAAGGCAAAGGCGAAGTCGCAGGCAAAGAAGCCGACGAAGAAGCCGGCAACGCTCACCAAAAAAGCCGCACCGCGGGCGACATCAAAGATGTCAAAGGCGCCCGACCTCACCCACGCCGAGGTCTCCATCTTGTCAAAGATGGCGGGTCTCGAACCTGCGACCCAGCGCTACCGCATTCTCGAAGCGGCGCTGGCTTTCAAGAGC
>JBKJNL010000895.1:0-3351 GCA_046593615.1 Myxococcota bacterium
GGCGATGCAGCAGCCGTCGTCGCCAACGCTGCTCGCCCCATCGACAGCCCGGCCGACGGCGTCGACGGCGGCGAGGGCCGGGCGCCACGAGACGCTGGTCGATCCGCGCACGACCGCCGGGCCCACGGTGCGCCAGGCACCGGCACCGACGCCGACGTCGGCAGCCCAGCGGGAAAACGGCGGCGCGGGCTCGACGCCGAGGCCCGCGAGCAGCTCGAGGCCCGACGACGGCGCGGGGCTCTGACCGGCGATGCGGGCCCGCTCGATGGCCGCGCGCACGGCGATCCAGGCCACGGCCATGCGCTCGCCCGGCGACCCATCGAGGGAGCGCTCGGCCACCACGCCGCCGTCGTCGGTGATGCGCAGCGCCAACGTGCCGGCGCTGCCCGGCGACAGCGACACCACGAGCGCGCCGTCGTCAGCGACGACGACGACGTCGGCGGGGTCGAAGCTGCTGGCGACGCGGGACGACAAGAACGCAGCCTCCTTTTCCAGGCCGACGGCGGCCTCGATCGCAACGGGCAGGGCGGCAGTGGCGGCGTCGACGTCACCCGCAGCGCCACCCGCAGCGCCACCCGCAGCGTCACCCGCGGCGCCACCTGCAGACAGGCAACACAGCACGATCAACATCAGCACGCCGGCTCCAGGTTGGTTGTCGCGGCGGCAGGAAATTCCACACCATCAGTATGCCCCGCCGGCCGCGGCGCCCGCGTTGTGAGCGGTTCCGCTCGCATCCGCACGTCGTCAGCACACCATCTGGCCGCAGGCAAAGGACACTGCATCTGCTACAGCTCCGGGGTGAGCTCATCTCGTCGCGGCTTTCTGTCGCGCACGGCCCTCGCCGCCGGCGCGCTCGTGCTCCCCTCGGGCCTGTTCACGCTCGGGGGCTGCTCGTCGTCGTCGGCACGCCGCACCGAGCACTACTTCGTGTTCTACCTGATGGTCGGCGGCTGGGACCTGATGTTCACCACCGACCCGGTGGCCCGCAAAGAGGGCTTCTACATCCCCTACGACGACGACGACCTCGTCATGGCCGGCGACCTGCGTCTGGGCCCGGCGATGCGCCCGCTGCTGCCGTTTGCCAAGAAGCTCGGCATCCTCAAGGGCATCTACGTCGACGCGCTCAACCACCCGCAAGCCCGCTTCCGCATGGTGACCGGACGCTTCAAGCCGCCGGGCAACCACGTGGCCACGCCGTCGGTGCAGACGCTCATCGCCCAGCACATCCAGCAGAAGAACGGCGGACGCTACGAGCTGCCGAACCTCTCCTCCGACGCGCTGCGCCCGGCGACCTTTCGCGGCGACATCCCCGACCTGCGGCTCGAGCCGGTGCGCGTGTCGTCGATCGATCAGCTCAAGGGCCTGACCAGCATGAAGGGCGACGTCGCCCGCCACCGCAAAGACATCGAAGAGGCCCTGCGCAAAAAAGACGCGCTGACGACGAAGCGGTGGTCGGCGTCGCAGGCGGGTGCTTCGTCGGCGTCGGGGTCGGCTTCGGGGTCGAGCCTGGCCGAGCGCTTCGAAGGCTTTGCCAACCTCGAGCGTGACCTGGCGCAGAGCGACTACCGCGAGCGCGTGACGGCCTCGACGTCGATGGTCGACGACGCCAAGGGCGCCATCGCCGGCAGCGACCGCCAGCAGAAGCAGGTCAAGCTGGCGATCGAAGCCATCCGGCACGACCTCGCTCCCGTCGTCACCGTCGGCAGCGGCGAGTTCGACGCCCACTCCCGCGGCGAATACGCCTCGCACCCGCAGGCCATCATGCGCGGCATCAAGTCGGTGGCCGAGATCGCCCACGGCCTCGAAGACGTCGACGTCGGCGGCGGCCGCACCTTGCTCGACATGACGACCATCGTCGTCACCAGCGAGTTCTCGCGCACGCCGTCGCGCAACGAGCTCGGCGGCAAGCACCACTGGCCGACCAACTCGATGCTGCTGCTGGGTAAGGGCGTGCGCCGCAACAACAACGGCCAGCCGCGCGTCTTTGGCGCCGTCGACGAGTACCTCGTGGCCCAGGCCGTCAACCCGCGAAACGGCAGCACCAAGAAGGGCGCCGATCTGCTCGACATGTCGCACGGGCTGGCGACCATCCTGGCGATGGCGGGCATCGACCCGGGGCCGCACTTGGGGCAAGACCCGATCATCGACCTGCTGGGCTGATGCGTTCCGGGCTGACAGCCGGCCGTTGTGTCGGGATGTCGGGTCGAGATGTTGGGATGGTGTCGCCGTGCGTTCGCTCTCGCTGCTGTCGATCCTCGCGCTCGTCGCCCTGATGACCCTGAGCGGTGCGGCCCTTGCCGACGGCGGCGCGCTGTCGGGGATGCCGCTGGCGCTGGCCCTGTTCGGTCGCCTGCACATGCCGCTGCTGCACTTCCCCGTCGTGCTGTTGATGGGTGTGCTGTTTCTCGAGGTCACGCTGCGCGGCAAGGTCGACGTCGCGAAGCGCAGCGAAATCGCGACGCTCATCTTGAGCGTGACGGCGGTGTTGTCGACGCTGACGGCGCTGGCGGGCCTGGCCTACGCGGCCGGCGAAGACTTCAGTGGCGCTTCGGCCCAGACCTTCTGGCTGCACCGCGCCGGCGGCATCGGCGTCGCCGTCGTCAGCGTCTTGCTGCTGTTGGCCCGCCGCTCGACCGGCCCGCTCAGCCGCGCCTACGGGCCGCTGCTCGTCGTCGGCGTGCTGGGCGTGGCAGCCACGGGGCACCAGGGCGGTGAGCTGGTGCACGGCGAGGGCTTCTACACGCGCCCCCTGCGCGCCGAGGCCGCGTCAGATGGCGACCGCGGCCCCGCCGGCGACGACGGCCCGATCCTCTCGTACGACGACAGCGAAGGCGTCGACGGCGCGCGCCTGCGCCACCCCGAGGGGTCCCTCCCCGAGAAGCCCGACTACGTCACGCACATCCAACCATTGTTCAAGCGCAGCTGCGTGAAGTGCCACGGCCCCGAGAAGCGCAAGAGCGGCCTGCGCCTCGACGAGAAGCGCTACGCGCTCAAGGGCGGCGAGAGCGGCCCCGTGGCGCTGGTGCCGGGCGACGCCGACAAGAGCCTGATCTTCACGATGTGCGGCAAAGCCCCCGACGACGACGACGTCATGCCGCCCAAAGGAAAGCTGCTGGCGCTGTCGGAGATCGAGACCCTCAAGCGCTGGATCGAGCAGGGCGCCGTCTGGCCCGAGCCGGCTCAGCCCTGAGCGCGACCACGCGAACCACGCAAACCACGCGACCCGCGCGAACAGCCCATCAAGATTTCGACGACGGAGACTTCGGCGCGCGCGGCGTCTGCAGCGCGTGCAGCGTCTTTGTCAGGACCGCGAGCAAGGCATCGAGCTGGAAGGGCTTCGCGAGGTAGCCG
>JBKJNL010000729.1:0-3026 GCA_046593615.1 Myxococcota bacterium
GGGCCCCACGACGGCGACGTGTGCTCACCCATCGACGGCAGCACCGTCTGCTTGGTGCCGTCGAGGTTCGAGACCACCAGCTGGCGCACCTTGTTGCGCGTCGTGGTGAACACCAACATGCGGCCGTTGGGCGAGAACGAAGGCTCTTCGTTGTTGCCCTGCCCCTGGGTCACGCGCTTGAGCTCGTTGGTCTTCAGGTTGAGCACAAAGATGTCGAACATGTTGCGCTCGTCGCGGGCCGTGAACGCGATGTGGCTGCCGCGTGGCGAGAACGACGGCGTCTGGTTGTAGTCGCCCTTGAAGGTGATGCGCTTGCTCGTGCCGCTGCCGACGTCCATCAAGTAGAGGTCGGGGTGGCCGCCGCGCGACGAGACGAACGCGATCTGGGCGCCGTCGGGGCTCCACGACGGCGACGTGTCGATGCCCCACTGGTTGGTCAGCCGCTTCTTCACGTTGCCGGTGCGGTCGAGCAGATAGAGCTCGGAGTTGCCGTCTTGCGAGAGCGTCACCGCGATCTGGCTGCCGTCGGGGCTGACGCGGCCGCCGGTGTTCAGGCCCGGACGACGAGAGACGGCTTTGGGATCGCCGCCACCTACCGGCAGCTCGAAGAGGTCGGGGTTGTCGAAGCGGTAGCTCGTGTAGAGCAGCGAGCGTCCCTCGGGCGACCAGGCCGGCAGCAGGTTGAGGCCGCCGTCTCTGGTGACCTGGCGGGCGCCGTCGCCGTCGGCGTCGACGACGAACACGTGCTTCTCGCCCTGCACCTTTTTCACGACCGCGATCTTGGTGCGGAACACGCCGGGCTCACCGGTAAAGGTGCGGAACACCTCGTCGGCGACGGCGTGGCCGAGGGCGCGCACGTCGTCGACCGAGCCGGTGAGCACCTTGGTGCCGGCCTCTTTCTGCGAGCCGACCTCGTAGGCGTGCAGCTCGACCGAGAGGTCTTTGCCGACGAGCGAGACGCGGGCCTTGACCAGGCCCTGGGCGCCGACGTTCTGCCAGTCGGCGTACTTGATCTCGGCGGGGACGACGCCGTCGGTGTCGATGAAGCTCTTGTCGTCGAGCACCTGGAAGGCGCCGGACATCTCGAGGTCATTGCGCACCACGCGGGTCAGCGTGTCGGCGTTGGCCTTTTGCGCTTCGTTGCCGTTGGCGACGCGGACCTTGGCCACCGCCAGCGGGAACGGACGGAATTCGCCGCCTTCGACGTCGCCGACGACGGGGCCCGAGCGGGAATCTGCGCGGCCCGGATCGACCGCCTGGGCACTGGCGCCCGCTGAGAAGAGCAGGGCAAAGGCACTGCAGGACAGGAGCGCGAACGAGCAAAAGATTCGGACCATGGTGCTCCACTGTCGACCGTCCACGAAGGCGTGTCGACCCGTTTGTGCCAGCGACCCACCGCCTGTCACCGCGGGTCTAGAACGCTGACGTCGTCGACGAACCTGCGCTCAGTTGCACTTGGCCGGGCAGAAGTTGAAGCACACGCCCTCGGCGGAGCGATCGCGCGCGGGCGGCGGCGGCGCAGGCACCGGCGAGGCCTTGCGGGCGGCGGCGGTGACGTCGGAGTCGAAGACCGCCGAGCCGCTGGTCTTGACGGTGATGTCGGTGACGTCGCCGCTGTCGCCGATCTTGAGGCAGAGGACGGCCTTGAGGCGCACCCGCTCTTCGTCGGTGAGCACCGAGCTGACCTCCATCTGGGTCTGGATGCGGGCCGTGACGCGGGCGAAGTACGAGTCGGTGATTTCGCCGTCGAGGGCGGTGCCTTCTTTGTCGCCGAATTCCTGCCCCTCGTCATCTTGCTCGCCAATCTTGTCTTTGATGAGATCGTTCAAGTCTTTCGGCTTGACGTTTTCATTCTTGAACTTGTTCAAGATGTCAGACGCTGATTTCTTCTCCGGCTCGATGGTCTCTTTGTCGGGCGCGGTGGGCGGCGTGATGGTGGGCGCAGCCTTTTTCTCGACGGGCGTGGGCGGAGGCGCGGTCGGAATGCGCGGCAGCATCTTTTCGTCGCGCGGCTTGCCGAGCTTCACGAGCCGGGCTTTCACCACTGCTTGATCAAGGTCGATGGTCGGTTTTTTTGCACCCGGCCAGAAGGCATAGCCGGCGACGAAAAACAGGTGCAGCGCGGTGGAGACGCCGATGGTCAGCCACAGGTTGCGCGCCTGCCGGGCCCGGCGGTCCTTCAACGACGACAACCGCGACGGCGACAGCGTGGCGTTCGAATTCGACGTCGCCGACAGGTTGGTCGGCGGCAACATCTGGGCGTGGGACGACGACATCGACAGCGGCGACGACTTCGCCGTCTGCGTGCTTGCTGGCGCTGCTGCCGGCTTTGCTCCTGGGTTCGGGCGCCCTTCGCTCACTTCGGCACCGCCGGGGCGGAGGGGTCGGTGACCATGGCCAGGCTGTCGGCGCCGCCGAGCTTGGCCGCGGCCATGACCTTGACGACGACGCCGTAAGGCAGCTCTTGATCGGCGTGCAGGTAGAGCTCTTTGTCGATCTTCAGCTTCTCGTTGGTCGAGAGCAGCTCGGTGATGCGGTCCATCGGGATCTCGGTCTTGCCGAGGTAGGCCTTGCCGTCTTTCGTCAGCGTCAAGACGAGGTGCTCGACCGCCGAGGCCTTCATGGGCGCCGCTTCGGCGTTGGGCAGATCGACCTTGATGCCCTGCTGCATCAAGGGCGCGGTCACCATGAAGATGATGAGGAGCACGAGCATCACGTCGACCATCGGGGTCACGTTGATCTCGCTCATGGGGCCGGGGCCGCCTCTGCCGAATGCCATTCCCGCTCCCTGGTTCCGTGCGCGGGTCGTGTGACCCGGTCAACGCTTCAACGTGCCGAAGCGAAAAAGGATTTCAGCCACCAACCCCGCCGCGTGGCGCGCCGGCGATGGTCCCGGGATAGCGACGAAGGCCCCGGCTGTCGACGGGCCCCTGCTGTCGGCTTCGGGTCGGCGACGTCGCAGGCCGCTGGGCTCGCCGTCGAACACCGCCCCGACCTGATCCAAACACGGTGACGACGCGGCCCTG
>JBKJNL010000744.1:0-4051 GCA_046593615.1 Myxococcota bacterium
CGCCGCGGCCTGCTGCGTGCCGTCGGCGGCGGCGGCCGGCTTCTGCCTGGCGAACCCGGCGATCATCGCGGGCCTCTTGACCTGCCTGGTCGTCGGCCCCGGCGGCCTCATCGCCATCCTGCAGGCGCCGAGCTGGTTCACCGTGCCGCTGTCGTGCGCGGGCTCCGCGGTCGGCACCACGCCGCTGCTGCTGGGGCTCGTCGGCGCCGCACCACCGGCTGCGGTCGAGCTCGAGCGGCCTCCGACTCTGCCGACTGTTCCGCCGCCAAACGCGCCGAACACGCCGAACACGCCGAGCGCGCCGAACACGCCGAACACGCCGAACACGCCGAGCGCGTCGTCGATGCACGACGACGACGCCGGCAGAAAAGACACCGTGCTTGCGGAGGTCCCGTGGTGAGCGCCGCCAGCCGCTTCGTCGTCTGCGTGGTCTTGTGCGGATCGGCCGGCTGCGCGCCCGTCGGCGGCCCCGTCGTCGTCGAAGCGCTCGTGCCCGACGCCGATGCGCGGGGCGGCGTGCGCCTCGATGACGTCGTGCTCGAGAGCGTCACCGACCTGCAGCGGGGCCTGGGCTCGTTGTTCGACGTGCGCGGCGGCCTCAAGGTCAACGTCAGCGACCTCAACGAAATCGCCAGCGACGACTTCGAAGACATGATCGAGCGGGTGCGCGGCGACGGCGGCGCCGACGTCGACGCCCGCATGAGCTTCGACGGCGAGCGCTACGTCGCCGACGACTACGAAACGCTCTTCTACTTTTCGATGTTCGAGAACTTCGAGAGCGCCTTTGATCGCGCCCTGGAGCTCGGCGACGAGAGCGAGGCGACGTCGCGCAAGGCTGTCGTCGGCATGTTCGCCACCGTGCAGCTCGCGCCGTTTTTTCCGGTGACGCTGTTGAGCACCGACAACGCCGCCTACGCCCCACCCGTCGACGGCTGGCTGGCGCTGCGCACCGCCGTGCAAGACGGCGTGCCGTTCGCGATGCACCGCGGCGTCATCGCCCACGAATTCGGCCACCGCCTGTTCTTCATGAATGCCTTTCGCTCGGTCGACGGCGGCTTCGAGGTCTGGCGCAGCGACAGCACCGACACCGAGCTCGACGAAGACGAGCTGCGCGAGCAGATGCTGCTGAAGGGCGTCGACGAAGGCCTCGCCGATGTGTTCGCCATGAGCGCGCTGAAGGACAAAGACGCCATCAACCGCGCCTTTGACATCGCCGGCGACCTCTTTGCCGCCGAAGGCCCCCGCCGCGACGTCGAAGGCGACTTCGCCGAAGCCGCCACCTACGACAACCTCAAAGACCTCACGCTCGATGCCGGGCTGCTCACCGACTGCGGCATCGTCGGGCCCGACTTCAAGCGGTCATTCAACTTCTATTGCATCGGAACCGTCGTCGCGGCCGCGCTCTGGGAGACGAGCGGCAGAGACGCCGAGGTGTTGTCGTCGGAGGTCGAGCCTGCGGTCATCCGCGCCCTGCCCCGCATCGGCGAACAGCTGGTCAACGGTGTCGCCTTTGACGTCGACGTGTTCCTCGCGCCCTTCGCCGAAGAGCTGCCCCCGGGCAATGTGCGCGGTGCGTTTTGCGAGGCCGCGGCGCGGCGCTTCACGAGCTTGCTCGACGCGGGACGGATCCCCGCGTGCCTCTGAGCTTCGTCGCCAGCGTGGCGCTGTGCGCCCTCACGAGCTTGCGCATCGACGCACCGCTGACGCTGACCGCGCAGGCGCCGGCGTCGTCGCAGGAGACGCTGCTTGTTCCCTGGGCCGGCGTGCGCGTCGGCGGCGTCGACAACGACGACGACGGCGCCTTTGTCGGCGGCGACGGCCAGCTGTCGATCGCCCTCGACGGCCAGGGCACCAACGAGGTGTCGGTGCTGCGCATCCCGGTGCTGCTGGAGGGGCGCGGCCTCATCGGACGGCGCTGGCGCCCCGGGTCTCCCGCTCAAGGGCCGCTCGGGCCCGGGCTCGCGGGCTTCGGCGGCTACGGCTATGGCGGCGCCGGCATCGGCGGCGGCGTCGCCAGCTTCCAGGTCTTTGATGACGCACGCCTGCGGGGCTTCGGCACCTGGACCGTGCGCGGTGGCGGCGGGGTCGAGCTCGCCTTTGGGCCGGCGACGACGAGGATCGAGCTCGGCCTCGGCCTGCGCGACCTGCGCTTCGAGCTGCACGGCTCATTCGCCGTCGGCGCCGTCTTCTAGTTCTCGAAAAAACGGCTCGGGTTCAAGAATCGATCGCCAGGCGCAGCGCCTGGCGCGATTGGAACAGCTCGTCGGAGAGCGCGAAGCTGACGAGGTCGGACAGCTGCGCGTTGCTTTCGAGGGCCTGCACCATCGCCTGCGTGTCGCCGGCGAGCGTCGCGCCCCCGTCTCTGGCCACGAGGCGGATGGCGGCGTCGAACGCGCCACACAACAAGAAGCCGGCGCGGTTCTCGGTCAGCGGCGCCGCAAGCAAAAAGGCCTGCAGGTCGACGCCACGGGGTTGCGCCGCCAGCGCCGCCAGCGGCTCGGCAATGGCGCCCTTGGCTTTGCGCGACAGCGCCGAGCCAACCTTCTTGATGAGGGCGTCGAGCTCGGGTCCGCCGCCGCCGCCGCCGGCTGCCGGGCTGATCGTCGGGCTGATCGTCGGGCCGATGATCGGAAAGGTCTTGTCGTTGGCTCGACCGATGGCCGTGATCAGCTGGCCGAGGCCGCGGGCGTCGAGGCCGCGCAACAGGTGGTGCCCCGACTGCAGCGTCATGAGCTTGCGGCCCAACAAGAAGCGCTGCTCGCGAGTGGGGTGGGTGCGCGTGACGTCGAGGCCGACGGAGACGATGAGGGGAGAGGCGCCCCAGGCTTCGACGCCGGACTTGCGCGCCTGGCTGCGCCACACGTCGAAGCCGGCGACGCCGATGTTGTGGGCGAGGTTGTCGGCGAGGAAGCGCAGCGGGTCTTCGGCCTTTGGCCGCAGGATGTGCTTCTTGTCGAGGACCTCGTGCTCGGCGTCGTTGGCAAAGAGCTTGGCGAGGTCGGCGCCGACGGCGACCAGGATGTCGCGCACGACGTTGCGCTGGGCCGGGTGGGCCACCCACGACGTCAGCTGCGCGGCTGCGAGCTGCTCTTGCGAGTCCTTCTTCACGCGCTTCTTGTTGTCGGTGAAGAACAACTCTTCGGCGTCGTCGGCGGCGCCGAGGAACGACAAAATCTCGGCGGCGCAGAAGGAGCGGTCGTGGGCCCGTTGCAGGGCCCATCCCTTGTAGAGCGCGCGCACCGACGGCACGCGCACGCGACCCATGCGAAAGATGCGGCGGTGCTCTTCGATGGCCAGCAGCTGCTGGTTCGGCGTCTTGCTGTAGAGGTCGGCGACGAAGCCGCGGACCTCGACGACGTCGGGGGCGAGCTCGAGGGCGCGCCGCGCGTTCTTCAAGGCGAGGTCGACGTTGTTGAGCTTCTCGACGGCGATGCGCGCGTTGCGGAAATAGAGCTCGGCGGCGCGGCGCGGCTGGGCCTGCACGACGGCGTCGGCCTGGCGCGTCTGCGAATCGACGAGCCCCTGCAGGTTGCCGGCGCGCTCGTAGAGGGCGGCGACCTCGTCGAGGGACCGCTGCTTCTCGGCGGGGTCGTCGGTGAGCTGCATGGCCGCTTCGAGATGGAACGCCGCCTGCGCCGGATCGGGGAACGCGGTGTCGAACAGCCGCGCCAGGGTGAGGTGCACGTCGCGTTTCTCGCGCGGGTCGGTGGCCGTCTCGCTGAGCTGCTTGTAGACCTGCAAGGCCTGCGCAGGGCTGCCGGCGGCGGCGTAGGCGCGGGCCAGCAGCGCGCGTGCGGGCCGGTGCTCGGGCTGGATGCCGAGGACGGCGGCGAGGTGCTGGATGGCGCGCGGGGCGTCGGGCCGGTGCTCGGTGAAGATCAGGCCGAGGTTCACGTGCACCGGCAGCAGGATCATCGGGTCGCTGGCGACGGGCAGCAGCAAGCCGTAGGCGGCCAACGCTTTGTCCCAGTCCGCCATCGAAAACGCGAGGTTGCCGATCTGCATCAAGGCGACGGCGTGGGTCGGCACAAAGGCGACGACGCGCTCGTAG
>JBKJNL010000870.1:0-2567 GCA_046593615.1 Myxococcota bacterium
GCGCTCGAACCAGGCGACGGCGAAGCGTCCGTCGCGGCGGGCGGTGACGGCGAAGCCGGGCACCACGAGCGGGTCGCCCTCGTCGATGACGGTGGTGCCGAGCACGGCAAAGACGTCGCCGGCGCCTTCTCCTTCGCCCTCGCCGCTGCCTTCGCCTTCGCCCTCGTCGGGGGCGCCGTCGTCGCAGCCGGTGGCGGCCAGCGCGAGGGGCGAGAGCACAAGCGCGAGGGGCAGGGCAGGCAGCAGACGCATGCCGAAGCCGTAGCACGCGCCACACCGCCGCCGCCGCCGCTCCCCGGCTCGCTTCCATGCGGTGTCGGCGGGGTGGGGAGGCCACACCCCAGCCTCAGGTGGGGACTCCGCCCCCCAAGACCCATCGATCGGGGAGTGCAGTCGCCACCCGGTCTCGCCACGGAGCGGACGTGATCGCGGCCCACGGCCGTGCAGCGCGATCGCGACGGCAAGGCGAAGCCACCATTTCGCTGGCACAGATGTGGCTAAAGTCGACCTCGCAGGGGTCTTGACCTTGCGAACGCAACCCGGAGGACTTCAATGCTGCGCCAGCTGACGATGACCCTGACCACCCTCGCAGCGTTGGCGGCGGCGCCGGTGCTGGCGCAGGCCCCGCCCCCCGGTGAGTGCACCGGCAACAGCGAAGACCCCTCGTGCGGCGCGCCCGAGCAGAGCGGCGGCGGCTGCGGCTGCGGCGGCGGCTCGATCCTCATCGCCTTTACCGACCAGGGCGACAGCTACCAGTACGCCGACGACTTCGACGACGACGGCGTCGAAGACAACGCCGACAACGCGCCCTTCGACTTCAACCCCGAGCAGATCGACACCGACGGCGACAGCATCGGCGACGAAGCCGACTTCTGCCCAACGGTGCGCGCTCCGCTGGTCAACGGCGTGCCCGTGCAGCTGAACACCGACGCCGACGACCTCGGCGACGAGTGCGACATCGACGCCGACGGCGACAACTTCCCCAACGAAGAGGACAACTGCCCCGGCGTCATCAACCCCTTCTTGTCGCTCGGCGGACTGCAGCTCGACGTCGACGGCGACGGCGCCGGCGACGCCTGCGACGACGACGACGACAACGACGGCTGCCTCGACGCCGAAGACAACTGCCCGCTGCAGGCGGCCACCAACTGCCGCGACTCGCTGGCCGTGGTCCCCAACGAGTGCTTCCCCGACGCCGACGCCGACGGCATCGACGACGCCTTTGACCGCTGCCCCACCGTCCCCGATCTCAACCAGGCCGACACCGACGGCGACAGCTTCGGCGACGCCTGCGACGCCGACCTCGACAACGACGGCATCGACAACGACGTCGACAACTGCCCGCAGCTGCCGAACCTCGATCAGGCGAATGAAGACCGCGACGGCTTCGGCGACGCCTGCGACGCCAAGCGCTGCTTCGTGGTCGACGGCGACGACGCCGGCTGCCTCGACCCCACCAGCCCCTTCGCCGTCAAGGCCGCCCTGGTCGAGCAGCGCCGCGCCGCCCTGCTCACCGGTGACCCCGTGCTGCTGCACATCTTTGCCAACCGCGAGAACAAGGCCATCCGCTACACGTGGATCATCACCGAGCAGCCGACCGACGGCGACGCGACCATCACCAACCCCAAGGGTGCGGTCAGCTTCAGCAACGGCATCCAGTACGTCTACGAGCAGGACCGCGCCGCGAAGTTCACCGCCAACACGCCCGGCGAGTACCGCGTCGAGCTGCAGGCCGAGCTCGCGTTCCCCGACGACGAGGGCTACGACGTCCGCGCCGACAAGTCCGAGCTGATCATCAACGTCGGTGGTGAGGCCAAGGGTGGCTGCGCCAGCGTCCCGGCGACGACGCCCGCGATGTTCGCCCTGGTCGGTCTGGTGTTTGCCGCCCGCCGCCGCCGTCGCGCTGCCTGATTCCTGAGCCGACAGAGCCGACAGTGAGTGGGTGAGTGATGAAGAAGCCCCGGTTCGCCGGGGCTTTTTCTTTTCCTGATTCTCTCGGCGCTGTCAGCGCTGATCCGATGAGAGCCTCTCTGCGCTGCTGAGGACTCTCCCAACCCCAGACCTCACCCCCCCAACCCCCTCTCCACGGGCGCGTCGCCAAGCCTCGCTGTGGAGAGGGGGAGGAGAATATTTTCTGGATGGGTCTGCCGCGCGGGGCGGATTCGGTGTCGAGCCCGACACCTCGGCACGCTGTCTCGACGCGACTGTCAGGCGCTCGCCGAGCTTACGTGCCCCGCGAGTGGGGAGTCTGAAAGAACGAACACGCGCCGCTCAGCAGACACGCACGACGGCTATTCCCCTCCCCCTCTCCACAGCGAGTCCGCGAGCGACCGTGGAGAGGGGGTTGGGGGGGTGAGGTCTCGCCGCTGACGCTCGATGTCGACCCTCAGTCCATGGCGCGATCGGTGCTCATGAATCCGCGTCGACTCGACGGCAGCACCGTCGACGTGACGAGAGCGGCGGCGGCGCGGCTCGGCTAAGGTGACGACGTCCGGAGGCTTTGCATGATGCGACCCGTCCCGCTGCTCTCTCTCGCTCTCGGCCTCGGCGCGCTGTGCCTCGGCGGT
>JBKJNL010000966.1:0-3067 GCA_046593615.1 Myxococcota bacterium
GTCGACCAAGGCTTCGCGGCCCGCGAAACGGCCCGCGAAAAAGGCCGCAGCCAGAAAAGCGGTGCGGAAGCCAAAGCCGAAGGCCCCTGGAGCAACTGCGAACCGCAGGAAGGGGTGAGCCATGGGCGACCAAAAGAAGAACAAGAAGGGCGATGCGCTGGAGGCGAGCATGATGGCCGGGGTGAAAGCAGAGCGAGCCGTGCCCCCGCCCACTGTTCAAGAGCGGCTGCAGCGGGTCGGCGGATGGGCAGGCGGCGGTTCCCCGGAGCCCATCGTCGTCGAGAAGAGAGTCGAGATTGAAAAGCTAGTCCCGGTTCCCGAACGCGTCCTCCTCGAAAACATCAAGGATCGGGTCACCAACATCCGGGTGGTGAGCGAGGCCCGGGTTCGCCGCTTTGCGGCTTCCATCGCAGTCGTGGGCCTCATCCAGCCCCCTGCGATCGACAAGCATGGGCGGCTCCTTGCCGGCGACCACCGTCGACAGGCCTTGGGCCTCCTTCGGCAGGTCAGCGAGTGGCCAGAGCGAATTGGCGAGCTCCTGCCTGGCCTCGACGACGATGTCAGGGAGAAAGTCCTCTCAGCATGGCGTCGTTTCGGTTTTGACAGTGGGGTGCCGGTCCATCGAATGGACGTCGACTCCGAAAAGGAGCCCGACCTCGCGAAGTCGATCGAGCTGACGGAAAACGCCCAGCGGGAGGACTTCAACAAGGACGAGGTGAAGAACGCCTACGAGCAGCTTCGAGCTGCGGGCTTTCGCGAGACGGTCCGAGGCCGACCGGAGAAAGGCAAGAAGCCTATTCGCCCGGAACTCGCGCTTCTTTTCGGAAAAGCGGAGCGAACCATCTCCAGGTACCTCGCGGAGATCCGCGCGGATGGGGCACCAGCACCCAGCACCGAGCCCGCGGTGGTCGAGGCGGAACGACAGCTACGAGCCCTCTTCCCCACAGCAAAGCTGATCATGTCGCGGACCGGAGCGTGGCACGTCGTCATCCGGGGAAAAACCCGCCAAGACCTCGAGGACCTCTTGGCGACCGACCGCTTGCGGCTTAAAAACGAGACGCTGTCCCGATAATAAACGGGACATTGTCCCGTTTATCGGAGTCCAGCGTCTCACGACCAAGCCGGCAGGCGATCGCATCCGATACAGATCCCACACTTCCATGATTCCAAAAGTGAGGACACACCGAACGTTGGGTTTCGCTGCAATTTCAAAGAGTTGGTCAGCCATACCTCGGCTAGATCCGCGATCGGACGCGGAGATCCGCCTTGACCACCCGTAGACGGGCGGTGTTAGGTTGCGTTGGATGCAACTGGGGGCTGAGACAGTCGTGGCGACCAAACGCAAGAAAAAGGCCACTGGACAGCCCTCAGGTCGCCGGCCCACCGTTCATGTGACGTCGAAAATGACGTTCAACCTGGACGGACAGCTCGAGGCCGAGCTCATCCAAGAGCACGAATTTCGTGCCGCCGCTCTTAACGACAGCAGCTGGACCCTGTCCTCAACCGTGCGGGCACTCCTGCGGGAGCGCCTGGCCCAAACCCGAGTGGCGCGTGGCGCGACTCAGGCCAGCCTTCCTTTGACGGAGTCCTCGACGAAGCCCTGAACCCCAGAAACAGAAAACCCCACCGGCCAGGTGGGGTTCGCTGCTGAAGTCGACACACGGAAACCCGCGCTGCCACCTCTTCCAAGGCCAGCGTAGGTGACGGGCCAGCCACCCGTCAACCGTGCTTCGACGACGGCAATGGAGATCTCCATGCCTGCGTCCCGCAGGCCGTTGCACCGTGATCGGTCGACGGCCCCGCGCGCCCCCGGATAGCCCGTGGTCGCCCTCGTTCTTCCCAGCGCGGCCCGCACATCGGCCGCAGCCTCGCTTTTGCGTTGGCCGAGCCAGCGTCCCCAAAAGGGTCGCCAGGCCGTCCGTGACGTGACGGGCGAAGAGTCATGGGCCGGCGCCGATGCCGACTTCGACCGCGCCCTTGCCTGGACCCCGGGATCCTTCATCTTCTTCCGCGACCTGCCCCACCTCGTGGAGCTGCCCGCCGTCTGGTGCCGGGTGCCCCTGAAGGACCGCGACGCCCATGAGCTCGGCGAAGACGTCGTCGCCGCCCTCCGCAAAGAGGGATGTCCCGACCCCCACCTCGTCATAGAAGGAGACCTCCACGTCTTTGCCGTCTGGGCCATCGAGCCATTTCGTCGGCCGCGGCGCGATGCTCCCGAGCAGAACCACTACTACTGGCGGAAGGGGCTCGAGCTTTGGCGCAACACCGCCATCAAGCTCTCCTTCGCCCTGGAGCACCTCGGGGCTCTGCCTCTCGACCCCGCGGCAGCCGATGCGCTCCGCCTCGGCTTCGTCCCCTTCCCCCTCCCTCGAACCGACCGCCTTCGTCAGGTGAAGATCGGGTTCCACGAGGACCCGCCGCAGCTCCTCTCGACGCCGAACCAGCAGGTCGATGACTTCGGCGACATCGCGACCCTCCGCATCGCCGACATCTCGCGGCCGCTGGGCAGGCGCCATGATGGCCGCCTCTTCGCGACCCTTGGTCTCGACCGCCCGAAGGGCAAGAAGCACTACCTCAAGAGCGCGCTCACCCTCGCTGCTTTGACGACGACGGCCGTGGGCGAGCGACATCCGGCAGCGGTCAAGATTGCCTGCGCCGCCCGCTGGGACGGCGAGGACTACGACCAGATCCTCGCCCTCCTGCAGGAGTGGGCGCGGGGCGTCCAGGACGATGGGAAATTCCCGTTCCGACGCGGCAAGGGCAACGAGCTCGAGCTCATCGCTCGCTGGGCGATGGACAAGCTGAAGCCCGGCGGGCCCAACAAGCCCGGCCAGGCCCACCAAGCCACACGAACCACGCGCAACCTCGTCGCCCAGGCCGTTGTCGGCTTCATCAGGAGCGTCGGCGGCGTCTGGACCGGCTCCAAGACGGACCTCGCGAAGCAGGCCGCACTGTGGGCGCTCGAGGCGCAGCAGCCGGCCTTTGCTCCCCGCACCACGCTCCGGCGCGCGCTGAGCGACCTGAAGGCTGCGGGCGAGCTCATTCACACCGTCGCACGCAGCCTTCA
>JBKJNL010000301.1:0-3115 GCA_046593615.1 Myxococcota bacterium
GCCGACGCTCGGCCGGTCGCAGCGGCGCGGCGCCAGGCGCAGCCCGCGCAGCTGGCCACCGCAGCGCAGATGTCGAAGGTGCGCTCCCTGGCCTTGCAAAGGCGGGCGGACCTCGACGTGATCGTCTTCGAGCGCTTCGGCTGCGAGGCCGATCGGCTCTCAAAGAATGAGGCAAGCACGCTCATCGACGAGCTGCTTGGCAAGAACAACGGCGCGCGCGTGAACGGCCACGCTCACCGGCACGCGTAGCCCGACCAGAACACCCACAACCCGAAACCCATGAGGTCCGTCGACGACGGGCCAGGAGAAGCACGTCCATGAACTTCACGAAGATCAAGTCCATCGCGGAGAAGGCGCTGGCACAGGGAGACCACCTCGGGACCCTCGCCTGGTGGTCATTGAATGGGGCGACGATCGAAACGGCCGCGCTGGCGGCAAAAGCGAAATCGGCTGGTCTCGACGATAGGTACCTGCCGAAAGCCATCAAGCCTGTGGCCGCGTTCCGGCGCGCTTGGCGGCATGCGGCGCGCAAGTGCCCAGCCGGATTGATGCTGCGGGAAATCGGCGAGACGCCGGACCGCATCGAGGTCGGGCTGGTGAAGGAGGAGGCTGACGTCGAGCACGCGCGGCTCGACTACGACGTGGTTGGCCACATCACGTTCGAGAAGGCCTCGGAGACGATGGTCGTCCGCCAGCCCAGCGAGATCACGGCGGAGGTGCAGCGGCTCTATGGCGTGCACCACGACCATGGCAGCGAGGACATCCGCGGCATGCTGACCGGGCTCATGCGCGAGGCCGGCGTGAGCATCCGCGACGCGGGCGGCGTGTACTTCGTGCCGCCGACGTTCGCGGGAACGCTCGCGGCGATGTGCACCGTCGTAGAGGGCATCGGCCACAACCACGTGTTCACCTTGCCGGTCGCGGATGTGGGCGATGCCAAGGCGACGTTGGCGGAGGTGGCGCGGGCCACGCTCGATGACGAAATCCGTGCGCTCGAAGCCGAGCTCGACGCATTCGCCGCCGGCGGCGCCGAGACCAGGGAGGGCACGCTCGCGCGGCGGCTGACGAAGTTCGACGAGCTGCGCTCGCGGGTGGCGCTGTTCAGCTCATGCCTGTCGTTCAAGGCGGACGGCCTCGTCGAGAAGATTGGCGGGCTCCAAGGCGACCTGCGCGACAGGCTCAACGGTCGAGCTCTGGAGAAGACGACGGTGACCGCGCCGAAGGGCGCCGTCGCCGTCGACGACATCCTCGGTTTCTGAACACGGACTGATGCAGAGAAAAGACGCCGGGTCCGGTCCTCATGGTGAGGGTCGGGCCCGGCGTCTTCACGTTCAAGGAGACAACAATGACGAAAACGAATCTCGCCGTTCTCAAGACGCCCGCGGTCGACACGTTTCAGGCGGTCCGTCGCGACCTCAAAGCTCGCTTCTACGAGCGCGATCAGGTCATCGACGCTCTTCTGGCGAGCCTCGTGGCTCGTACGCACCTGCTGCTGCTCGGACCTCCGGGCACAGCCAAGTCCGCCGTCGTGAACGCCGTCACGTCGAGCATCGAAGGGGCGACTTCGTTCTCGTGGTTGCTGACCAAGTTCAGCACCCCCGAGGAGGTGTTCGGCCCTGTGTCCCTGGCTGGGCTGCAGCAGGACCGGTTCCGCCGCATCACAACCGGCAAGCTGCCCGAGGCCCACGTCGCGTTCATCGACGAGGTGTTCAAGGCGAGCAGCTCCATCCTGAACGCGCTGCTCTCGATCGCCAACGAGCGCGTGTTCTTCAACGACGGCGCCGTCGCCTGTCCGCTCATCACGCTCGTCGGGGCGTCGAATGAGCTGCCCGACGGGGAGGACCTCGAAGCCCTGTTCGACCGCTATCTCTACCGGGCATGGGTCGACTACCTCGCTGACGGCGCCAACGTGCGGGCATTGATGGGTCCGCAGGCGCCGGCGACAGCGCCGTGCACGATGACGCTTGGTGACCTGGAGGTGTGCCAATCCTCTGCGGAGGGCGTCGGCGTGCCGGGCACGCTGCTCGACGTCTTGCTGGCCGTGAAGCGGAAGGCGGAGGGGCAGGGCTTCCGGGCAAGCGACCGGCGGTGGAAGGCCATCGTCGGCTTCTTGCGCGCCTGGGCCTTCGTCCAAGGCGACACGGAGGTGACCGACGAGCACGTCATCGATGTCCTTCCAGATTGCTTGTGGCGGGAGCCCAAGGATCGGGGGGCCATCGCTGCCATCGTTGCCTCGGTCGCGAACCCGAGCGCGGCACGGGCCAACGAGATCCTCGACGCCGCCAAAAAGGCGGTCAAGGACCTGGGAGAGCCGACGACGAAGGATGCCAGCGAGCGGGCGGAGTGGGTGATGAACGCGTCGACGACGGCGTCCTCGTTGGAAGCAATGCTCAACGAGCTCGACGTCCTTGTCGCCAAGGGCAAGGCGCCGAAGACGTCAGCGGTCCGCAAACGGGTGGAAGCCCTGACCAAAGAGGTCGGCGCCAAGGTTGCCGGCCTCTACCGACTGTGAGGTGCACGATGTCCAACGACGATCGTGTCATCCAGACGGACAACTGGACCCGCTACATCTGGCGCCATCATGTCGAACCCTCGGAGGACGTGAAGGCCGTTCTCGACGACGGAGCGAAGCGGTTCGAGACGTTCCCGGCGTTTGGCCGTGAGCTCTTCGGAAGGCTGTTTTCGCCAAAGGAGGAGCGGGTTGAGCAGGTGCGCGCAGAGGATGCCTGGCAGGTGCGAGCGCATGACGAGCTCGGCGGCCTGCCAGGTTGGGAGTCGCTCGTTCGACGGGCGACCGGGGACAGGTTGCTGGCGGCGACAGCGGCGACGGCGATGGCGGAGATGGTGCTCGCTCACCTTCCGCCGCCGCCCGAACCGCTTGTTGACGCTGAGATCCTTCGGGGGCGTGTGCGAGGTCTGATGCGCATGGCCCGCGATGGTCTTGGCGACAGCGAGGAGCTGGAGCGTCTCCTGGCTCAGACGCGCCAGCAGGGCCGCGAGGCGGTGACGGCGGCGTGCAAGTACGCCGACAGCCTCGACGAGAGCGTCCTGAGAGACGTCCTCCGAGAAGCTGTGGGTGCGGCACATACGCAGCTTGACGAGGTCGAGGCCGAGC
>JBKJNL010000664.1:0-5756 GCA_046593615.1 Myxococcota bacterium
GCCGTCGAGCCGCTGCGCTTGAGCTACCGCAGCACCGCCGAGGTCGTGCAATTCGCCCGCGAAGTGCTCGGCCCGCTGGCCCCGAAAGACGCACCGCGCGCCGTTCGCAACGGCGCCCCCGTCGAGGTCTTTTCCTTCGTCGACGCCGGCGAAGAAGTCGCCTTCCTCGCCGACAACCTGCGCTCGCTGATGGGCCGCGAGCCGCTGGCGTCGTGCGCGGTGCTCTTGCGCTACCCCGAGCGCGCCAAGTTCTTCTACGAGCACCTCGAGCAGGCCGAGGTGCCGCGCCTGCGCCTGGTGCTGCCCGGCGACGGCGGCACCGTCGACGGCGGCCGCGTCGCCGACGACGAGTTCAGCTTCGCGCCGGGCATCGACATCACCACCGTCGCCAAGGTGAAGGGCCTCGAATACGACTACGTCGTCCTCGTCGAGGTCACCGAGCCGATGTACCCCGACGCCGTCGCCGCCCGGCACCTGCTGCACATCGGCGCCACCCGGGCGGCGCACCAGCTGTGGGTGACGACGTCGATCGAGCAGCCGTCGTCGCTGTTGCCGGCGTCACGCATTCAAGAGGGCTGACGGCAGGAGGGGTGACCGCAAGCGGGCTGGCGGGAAGCTCTGGCGCGGCCCGCAGGTTCCCTGGCCATGCTGCTCACGCTCACCCTGGCCCTGGCTGCGTTTGCTTCGTCGGCCGCCGCGACAAAGGGCGTCGTCGACATCGACGTCGGCATGCTGCGCACCGGCGACGTCATCCTGCACACGTCGACGTCGTCGCAGGCGCCGGCCATCATCGTCGCCAGCGCCAGCCCCTACTCCCACGTCGCCATCGTCGTCGTCGAAGGAAAAAAGGCGTTCGTCGTCGAGGCCGCCGGCACCGTGCGCAAAACGCCGCTGCAGCAGTTCCTCCGGCGGGGCGTCGACGGCCGCTACACCGTGCTGCGCCACAAGGACGTCGACGAGGCCAAGGGCGCGCTCATCGCCCGACAGGCCCGCAAGCAGCTCGGCAAGCCCTACGACCTCAGCTTCGCCCGCGGCAACGAGGCGCTCTATTGCAGCGAGCTGGTGGCCGTCGCGTTTCACGGCGCCGGCGTCGACGTCGGCGCCTGGCAGCGCGTGTCGGAGCTGCACATCGACAACCCGGTCGTCGGCAAGCTGCTTGAAAAGCGCTGGAAGAAGCACCCCGTCTGCAAGGGGGCGCCGTCCGCCGATGCCTGCCTCGCGAAGTTGCGCGCCAGCGAGGTCATCACGCCGGCCAGTCTGCGCGACGACGCCAGCTTCGACGTCGTCGCCTCCACGTTCCCAGCCGGCCTGCGCTGAGTCCGGGCGCCGCTCTCTCACAAGGCGGCACTAGTGAATGCGGACGTTCACCGTCTTGCTGATGCCGGGCTCTTCCATGGTAATGCCGTACAGCTGATCAGCGACTTCCATGGTCTTCTTGTTGTGCGTGATGACGATAAACTGACTCAGCGCCGAGACGTCCTTCACCATGTCGTTGAAGCGGCCGACGTTGGCTTCGTCGAGGGGGGCGTCGACCTCATCGAGCAGGCAGAATGGCGAGGGCTTCAGCAAGAAGATCGCGAAGATCAGCGACACCGCCGTCAACGCCTGCTCACCGCCCGACATCAGGGCCACCGAGCCGAGCTTCTTGCCCGGCGGTTGCGCGTAGATCTCGACGCCGGTCGTGAGCATGTCGTTCGGATCGGTGAGCGCCAGCCAGGCCTTGCCGCCGCGGAACAGCCGCGGGAACACCTGGGTGAAGCGCTCATTGATGCCGTCGAATGTCTCTTGAAAG
The DNA here is from genome assembly GCA_046593615.1 of Myxococcota bacterium. Classification (GTDB taxonomy): domain Bacteria; phylum Myxococcota; class UBA727; order UBA727; family VGSZ01; genus VGSZ01. The sequence continues at coordinate 1,793 of JBKJNL010000664.1, forward strand.
CGCTTCTTTGTCGTCCTGTTGATCTTGATGATCGCCTTTTCCAATTGGTTCAAGGCGTGGGTCAGATCGTCGGCCTGGGTCCGCAAGAAGTCGTGGCGCTTCTCGAGCTCGCGGCACTCGTCGATGGCCGTGAGGTTGATGTTGCCGAGGGCGTCGATCTGACGCTCGAGGTCGCCGACGCGCTCATCCATCTCGTGCAGCGCGTCGTCGGAGGGCAGCGGACGCATGTGGTGGTCGGTCAGCACCTCTTGCGGCGTCGTGCGGTGGCGCTCGATGGTGCGATCGACGAGGGCGTCGAGCTCGAGCTCGCGCTCGCGGATGCTGACCTGCAACGTGGCGTGCTTTTCGCGTGCGGCGTCGAGGCTGCCGCGGGCGGCGCGGGCTTCGTGTTCCTTGACGCGGAGATCCTCGTTCTTCTTTTCGTAGCCGAGGCGCATCTCTTCGAGCGACGTCTTCACGCCGACGCGCTCGCCCCCGAACACGGCGAGGTTGGCGCGGGCTTCGGCCTCTTGCTTCGTCAACGCGTCGCGCTCGACGTGGCCGGTCTCGATCTGCTTCTGCAACCGCTCGAGGCGGGCTTCGAGATCTTTGGACTGGGCCTCGTGCTGCGTGAGGTTCTTTTTCAGATTGTCGGTGCGCTCGGCGATCGACGCCGCCCTGACCTTCATGGTCGTGACGACGTCCTGCTTGGCGGCGATGGTCTGGTCGAGCTCGACGAGGGCCTGACCCCGCTGCACCAGCTCGGCTTCTTTCGCGGCGCGGCCGGATTCGGCCTCGTGCAGCTGCACGGTCTTTTGCTCGACGTCGACAGCGGCCTTCTGCAGCGACGACGCCAGCTTCTCTTCGTCGAGCGTGAGCCGCTCGCTGCGTTGCTTGACGCGCAGCTGATCGTCGAGGACGCGCTTCCAGGCGCCCTTGACCTCGACGAGCTTGAGGCTCGCCTGTTGGGCGCGCTCGGTCGCCCGCTGCAGGGTCTCATCGAGCCCCATCAGCTGCTGCTGCTTGGCTTCGACGGCGGCTTGCAGGTCGACAATGGCGATGTCGCGGGCGGTGACGTCGTCCGCCAGCTCGCGCATCTCGCGCTTCTGCTTCAAGACGCCCTGGCCCTCTTTGTCGACGACGCCGCCCTTGACGACGCCGCTGTGGTCAAAGACGTCGCCGGCGCGGGTGACGAGGGTGGCGCCGAGGCCGCGGGCCTGGGCCCACAGCGCCGTGGCGGTGGCCGCGTCCTCGACGAGGAACAACCGTGACAAGACCGCCGTGGCCGACGCGCCCGCCTTTTTGCCGAGCTTGACGACGTCGAGCGCGCGGACCGCACCGTCGATGGTCTGGGCCTGCACCCCGGGTTGGGCCGAGTCGACGATGAGCTCGGCGCGGCCCTTGGCCTTGCCTTCGCGCAGGAAGTCGACCGCGGCCTTTGCGTCTTCGTCGCCGTCGACGACGACGGCCTGCAGGCGGGCGCCGAGGCCGGCCTCGATGGTCGACTCCCAGGCGGCGTCGGCTTCGAACAGGTCGACCAACAGCTTGCCGCGGCCCTCGAGGGGGCCACCGCGCTTCAACAGCGCGCGCACCGACTCGGGCGACTGCTCGTAGCGCGCGTGGATCTCTTCCAGCGACGACAAGCGCGACCGCTTTTTGTTGAGCTCGGCGCGGGCGTCGTCGTGGGCGCGCTGGGCCACGGTCAGCGCCTTTTTCTCTTCGCTGATCTTCTCGGTAAAGGCCTTGCGCTCGTCTTCGGCGGCTTGCTTGTCGGCCTCGACGACGACGCGCTCGGCGTCGTGGTGCTGCACCTGCTCTTCGAGGCGCACGAGCTCGTCGACGAGCGGCGCGCGCTCGGCGGCGACGACGTCTCGGCGCTTCTGCATGTCGTCGAGCGACACGCGCAGGTTGTGGACATCGGAGCCGAGCTTGGCCGCCGTCGTCGACGTCTCGATGACCGTGCGGCGCAGCAGCTCGACGTGCCTGCTCTCGTCGCCGCGGCGCGCGCGGTGGCTCTCGAGGTCTTTGACGGCGCCGTCGTAGGCGCCTTCGTCTTGTTGCGCTTCGCTGAAGAGGTCGTGCTGGGTCTTCTGCAGCTCCTGGCGCATGCCTTCGACGATGGCTCGCTGCTCGCGCAGGCGATCGACCTCGACGGCGGCTTCTTCGTCGCGACGCTTGCTGCTGTCGTAGGTGTTCTTGGCGTGGTCGGCGGCCTGCTGGTTGAGCGCGAGGCCGGCGTCGATTTCGTAGAGTCGCCCCTGCTTGTCGTTCAGGGCCCGCTCTTCGTCGAGCAGCGTGCGGCGCATCTCGTCGATGGCCGACTCGAGGGCGGCGTTGCGCTCGAGGTCGCCCTTCATGTGATCGGTCAGCGCCGCGTAGCGGTCGCGATCGAATTCGGCGGCGTTGCTCAGCTCGAAGAAGCGCAGCGTCGCCAGGTGCAGCTCGATCTCGCGGACCTGGCTCTTCAGGTCCTTGTACTTCTCGGCCTTTTTCGCCTGCCGGCGGAGCGAGCCGAGCCGGCGCCCGATCTCCTTGGTGACGTCGTCGATGCGCGCCAGGTTCTGGCGCGTCGCTTCCATCTTGCGCGTCGCCTGCTCTTTGCGCGCTTTGTACTTGGTGATGCCGGCGGCCTCTTCGATGACGCGGCGCCGCTCTTCGGGCTTCACGCGCATGATCTCCGAGACCTGGCCCTGGTTGATGATCGAGTAGGCCTTGCTGCCGACACCGGTGCCCAGGAACAGGTCGTGCACATCCTTGAGGCGGCACGGGGTCTTGTTGATCTCGTACTCGCTGTCGCCGTCGCGGTAGAGCCGGCGCGTCACCTGGATCTCGCCGATGTGCGCGTACTCGGGCGGCACGTTGTTGCCGTCGTTGTCGAACGCGAGCGTGACCTCGGCCATGCCCATGGGCCCGCGCACGTCGGAGCCGTTGAAGATGACGTCTTGCATAGAGCCGCCGCGCAACAGCCGCGCGCTCTGCTCGCCCATCGCCCAGCGGATGGCGTCGACGATGTTGCTCTTGCCGCAACCGTTCGGGCCCACCACGCCGGTGATGCCGGTGCCGAAGCGGATCGAGGTGCGATCGGCGAAGGACTTGAAGCCCTGGATGTCGAGGCGCTGAATCTTCAAAGGGGCAATCTCCGCGGGTGCCCGTCGATGCACGCCGACGACGTCGACGACAACCGGGGATCGCCTGGTCTTCGGGGTCGGTTGCAAACCCTTGACACTGTCAAATGACGACGACGACGCCCTGCAACCCGAGCTGCGCAGCGCGCCTTGACAGGCGCGCCCGCGGCGCCGCCGAGCGCCCCACGGCGACGACGGGGATGCCGAGGCCGACGCACCACGCGGCGGAGAACAAAAAGGCGCCGTCGACGTCGACGGAGCTGCCCTTGTCGCGCTCCAGCAGCGGCGCCAGGCGCGCGGTTCCGGCGGTCGCGTAGAGGGTGGTGGCGCCGGCGTCGACGACGAACTGGCGGCACAAAGCGATCCCCGCGGTGGGATCGAGGCCGAGCGGCGCCAGGTCTTCGACGACGACCACGACGTCGCAGGGCGCGCAGGCGCGCAGCAGGGCGCTCACGCGCGCGGGCTGCGGCGGCTTGCACATCAGCGGCGAGATGCAGGCGTGCAGCAGGCCGTCGTCGTCGATGGCGACCACCGCACGCAGCCCGTGCGACCGGCACAGCGCCGCGGCGGTGGCGAATTCGTCGACGACGGCGGCCCAGCCGACCTCGTCGAGGACGGCGGGCAATCGGCCGGTCTGGCTCTCCTTGACACTGTCAGGTCCAAGCGGGCGCTCCACCGACCACGACGACGCTGCCGGCCCGGCGTGATCGAGCACGGGGCGCAGGCCGAAACGAACGCAGGCGGCGGCAACGGCGTCGTCAAAGACCGGTGCCGACGCGGCGCGACGGCCAGCGGTGGAGACGCCGACGCGCCACAAGCTGCCGCTCGTCGGCGTGGGCGTCGGCGTCGGCGTCGGCGTC